>NZ_JBFAHP010000007.1:0-247158 GCF_040654255.1 Streptomyces sp. NPDC050732 | reverse complement strand
ACCCTCGAAATGGTCACCGACGAAGAACGCGACTACATGTACGCGGAATACGCCAAAGACCCCCGCATGCGCGCCAACATCGGCATCCGCCGCCGTCTCGCCCCCCTCCTGGACAACGACCGCAACCAGATCGAGCTCTTCACCGCCCTGCTGCTCTCCCTGCCCGGCTCGCCGATCCTCTACTACGGCGACGAGATCGGCATGGGCGACAACATCTGGCTCGGCGACCGCGACGCGGTCCGCACTCCGATGCAGTGGACCCCGGACCGCAACGCCGGGTTCTCCTCCTGCGACCCCGGGCGCCTCTACCTCCCCACGATCATGGACCCCGTCTACGGCTACCAGGTCACCAACGTCGAGGCCTCCATGTCCTCCCCGTCCTCCCTGCTCCACTGGACGCGGCGCATGATCGAGATCCGCAAGCAGAACCCGGCGTTCGGACTCGGCTCCTACACCGAGCTCCCCTCGACCAACCCGGCGGTCCTCGCCTTCCTGCGGGAAGCCCCGCCGACCGGCGACGACGGGGACGACCTCGTGCTGTGCGTGCACAACTTCTCGCGTTTCGCACAGCCCACCGAACTCGATCTGCAGGCGTTCAGCGGGCGCCATCCCGTGGAGCTGATCGGCGGGGTGCGCTTTCCGGCCATCGGTGAGCTGCCGTACCTGCTGACACTGGCGGGACACGGGTTCTACTGGTTCCGGTTGCGCAAGGAACCGGCGTAGGCTCCGGCAGCGCGACGCCCTCGCGGGGCGGTTTCCGCCGCCCCGCCCTGGGCACTCCTACGCAACAACCGGCACTCTCCCTCCGCACCACCGGCACTCCCGCACCCTGCCTCGTCCGCGACGCGGAAAGGACGCGACGCCATGTCGGAAGCCGCCATCCGCCCCACCGCACACGCCACCGCGCTGCTCGCCTCGCTCGACCCGCTGCTGCGCGAGTGGCTGCCCCGGCAGCGGTGGTTCGCCGGGAAGGGGCGGCCCATCAGCGCCCTGGAGGCGGTGACGGCGACCGAACTCCTGCCCCACGGCTCACCGTCGGGCCTGCTCCACCTCCTTCTGCGGGTCCGCCAGCCGATCATTCCCGCCCAGGGCGCCGCGCTCGACGGCGTCGGTGCCGAACGGCCCACCGACTGCTACCAGGTACTGCTCGGCGTGCGCCGCACCCTGCCGCCGCACCTGGCGCCCGCCCTCATCGGCCACGTCACCGAGGGCCCCCTCGCCGGAGCCACGGTGTACGAGGCGCTGCACGACCGGCACCTCACCGAGCTGCTCCTGGAGCGGCTGCGCATGCCGGGCCGGCACGGCGTGCTCCGCTTCGAGCGCGACATGAGCGCCGAGATCCCCTCCGGGCTCGTCCCCCGGCTGCTCACCACCGAGCAGTCCAACTCCTCGCTCATCTATGGAGATACGTTCATCCTCAAGCTGTTCCGCCGCGTGCTGCCCGGCGTCAACCCCGACCTGGAGGTGCCGCTGCACCTCGCCCGGCAGGGCTGCGCACGGGTGCCCGCGCCCGCCGCGTGGTTCCTCGCCGACCTGTCGGCCGGCGCCGACGACGCCGACCGCTGCGGCCTCGGGGTGCTCCAGCCGTACCTCGCCGGCGCCGAGGACGGCTGGGAGCTGGCCCTGCGGATGCGCGCCAAGGGCGAGACCTTCACCGGTGAGGCGCGGGCCCTCGGCCGCGCCACGGCGGAGGTGCACGCGGCGCTCGCGGTCGCGCTGCCCACCGTCACCCTGGGCCGCGCGCAGGTGGAGGCGGCGGCGGACGCCATGGCCGAGCGGCTCACCGCGGCCGCGCAGGCCGTCCCCGCGCTGCGCCCCTACGCCCCGGGGCTGCTCACCGCCTTCGAGGCGCTCGCCGACCTGGGCGGTGAGGGCCAGCAGTGGACGGCCCAGCGCGTCCACGGCGACCTGCACCTGGGGCAGTGCCTGCGCTCCCCCGCCGGCGAGTGGTCGCTCATAGACTTCGAGGGCGAGCCCGCGCGGCCGCTCGCCGAGCGCCGTCTGCCGCAGCCGCCGGTCCGCGACGTGGCGGGCATGCTGCGCTCCTTCGACTACGCGGCCTCCCACGGCACCTGGGACCCCGAGTGGGCCGACGAGTGCCGGGCCGCGTACTGCACGGGATACGCGGAGGTCTCGGGCCGCGACCCCCGCACGGACCCCGTGCTGCTCCGCGCCCACGAGACCGACAAGGCGGTCTACGAAGTCCTCTACGAGGCCCGTCACCGCCCCGACTGGCTGCCGGTCCCGCTGGCCGCGGTCCAGCGCCTCGCCCAGGACGGCCCCGCCGACGACGCCCACTGACCACTCCTCCGGAGGAGGCCTCTCCCGTGACCCCGCGCCCCCGCAAACCGTCCGACGACAAGCACGCGAAGAGCACCAGGAGCAGCAAAGGCGCCAGGAAGGCGGCGGCGAAGGCACCGGCGAAGGGCGGCGGAGCGACGGCCGGTCCCGAGGCGCGGCCGGAGGCCGGGGCCGAGGGGGCGTCCAGGGCGGTGACCGCACCCGACGCGGTGCCGCCGCCCGTCACCGAATCGCCCGTCTCCGCGAGCGACCGGGACCGGCTCCTGAGCGGTACGCACCACGACCCGCACGGCGTCCTCGGCGCCCACCCCGTGCCCGGCGGGATCGCCTTCCGGGCGCTGCGCCCGTACGCCAAGGCGGTCGCCGTGGTCGCCGAGGACCTCCGCGCCGAGCTGCGCGACGACGGCGACGGCTTCTTCTCCGCGGTCCTTCCGCTGCGGGCCGTGCCGGACGGCTACCGGCTCCATGTCACGTATGAGGACACGGAGTTGGAGATACATGACGCGTACTCCTTCCTGCCCTCGCTCGGTGAGTTCGATCTGCACCTGATCGGCGAGGGGCGCCACGAACAGCTGTGGACCGCTCTCGGCGCGCGGCCGATGATCCACCAGGGCGCGACCGGCACCCGGTTCACTGTGTGGGCGCCCAACGCACGGGGCGTGCGGGTCGTCGGCGGCTTCAACTTCTGGGACGGCACCGGCTTCCCGATGCGTTCGCTCGGCGGCACCGGCGTCTGGGAGCTGTTCGCGCCGTCCGTCGGCGAGGGCGAGCTGTACAAGTTCGAGATCACCCGGCCCGACGGCTCCAAGACTCTGCGCGCCGACCCGCTCGCGCGCCGCACGGAGGCGCCGCCCGCCAACTCCTCCGTCGTGCACGAGTCACATCACGAGTGGCACGACCAGGAGTGGCTGGCGCGCCGCACGATCGCACCGGCCCACGAGGCGCCCTTCTCGGTCTACGAGGTGCATCTCGCCTCCTGGCGGCCGGGCTTGACCTACCGTCAGCTGGCTGAGCAGTTGCCCGCGTACGTCGCGGACCTGGGCTTCACGCACGTCGAGCTGATGCCCGTGGCCGAGCACCCCTTCGGCGGCTCCTGGGGCTACCAGGTCACGGGCTTCTATGCGCCGACCGCCCGCCTCGGCACGCCCGACGACTTCAAGTTCCTGGTCGACGCGCTGCACCGGGCCGGGATCGGCGTCCTGATGGACTGGGTGCCCGCGCACTTCCCGCGGGACGACTGGGCGCTCGCCGAATTCGACGGCCGGCCGCTGTACGAGTACGAGGACCCGGCCAGGGCCGCGCACCCCGACTGGGGCACCCTGGAGTTCGACTACGGCCGCAAGGAGGTCCGCAACTTCCTGGTGGCGAACGCCAGTTACTGGTGCGAGGAGTTCCACATCGACGGGCTGCGGGTCGACGCGGTGGCCTCGATGCTCTACCTCGACTACTCGCGCGAGGAGGGCGAGTGGACGCCGAACGCGCACGGTGGCCGCGAGAACCTCGACGCCGTCGCCTTCCTCCAGGAGATGAACGCCACCGTCTACCGCCGCTGCCCCGGCGTCGTCACCGTCGCCGAGGAGTCCACGGCCTGGGACGGCGTGACGCGGGCCACGCACCACCAGGGCCCCGGCGGCTTCGGCGGCCTCGGCTTCGGCCTGAAGTGGAACATGGGCTGGATGCACGACTCCCTGGACTACGTCTCCAAGGAGCCGGTGCACCGCAAGTACCACCACAACGAAATGACGTTCTCGATGGTGTACGCCTACAGCGAGAACTACGTCCTGCCCATATCGCACGACGAAGTCGTCCACGGCAAGCGGTCGTTGGTGTCGAAGATGCCGGGCGACTGGTGGCAGCAGCGCGCCAACCTGCGCGCCTATCTGGGCTTCATGTGGGCCCACCCCGGCAAGCAACTCCTCTTCATGGGGCAGGAGTTCGCGCAGGGCGCCGAGTGGTCGGAGACCCACGGCCCGGACTGGTGGCTGCTCGACCCGGCGTACGGCGCCGAACCCGACCACCGGGGCGTGCGCGACCTCGTCCGCGAGCTGAACACCGTCTACCGCCGCGAGGGCGCCCTGTGGCAGCGCGACACGGACCCCGGGGGCTTCGCCTGGGTGGACGGCGACGCCGCCGAGGACAATGTCTTCGCCTTCCTGCGGTATCCGGCGGAGGACGGGGACGGCACCCCGCTCCTCGCCGTCTCCCACTTCTCGCCCGTCGTGCGGCACGCCTACCGGCTTGGCGTGCCGGACGGGTTCGGCGCCTGGCAGGAGGTCCTGAACACGGACGAGGCCCGCTTCGGCGGCGGGGGCGTCATCAGCCCCGACCCCCTCAAGCCGGACCCCGTGCCGTCCCACGGCCGCCCCGTGTCCCTGCGCCTGACACTGCCGCCGCTGGCCACGGTGTGGCTGCGGCCGGTGTGACCCGCTCCCCTACAGAGCTCCTTCAGAGCCCCTTGAGCGCCACGGGCAGCTCCTCGGTGAAGAGCACGCCGAGGCGCTGCGTGGCCCGGGTCAGGGCCACGTAGAGGTCGCTCGTGCCGTACCGCGCGGGCTCGACGACCAGGACCGTGTCGAACTCCAGGCCCTTCGCCTGCCGCGGGTCGATGAGGACGACCGGCCGCGTCAGGTCCGGTGCCTGCCCGGCCGTCACCCCGGGCAGCCGTGCGGCGAGCTCCGCGTGGAGGTCGCGCGGGGCGATCACCGCGAGGCGGCCCGCGTCCCGCACCTCGGTGGCCACCGCGTCGGCCACGGCGGCGGCGAGGTCGTCCGTCCGGCGCGCCCAGGGATGTACGCCCGTGGACCGCACGGAGCTCGGCGGCCGGAAGTCCGGCTGGTCGACGCGGGGCACCTCGGCCGCCACCTCCATGATCTCCACGGGGGTACGGTAGTTGACGCCGAGCCGGGTGTACTCCCAGCGGTCCTCGACGTACGGCGCGAGGATGCTCTCCCACGAGCCGCAACCGCCCGCCTCCGCGGTCTGCGCAGGGTCGCCGACGAGCGTCATGGAGCGGGTCGGGCAGCGCCGCATGAGCAGCCGCCAGGCCATCGCGGAGAGCTCCTGCGCCTCGTCGACGATGATGTGCCCGAACGCCCAGGTGCGGTCGGCGGCCGCGCGCTCGGCGGCGCTGCGGTGGTCGGCCTCCTCCTGGCGCTCGGCCATCCGCTCCGCGTCGATGATGTTGTGCGCGAGCAGGACCTCGGCGTCGTCCTCGTCCTTGTCCTCGAACTCGTACGTGCGGGAGGCGCGCGAGACGTCGAGGACGCCCTGCGCGTACGCGATCTGCTTGGCCCGCTCGGCCTCGGCCGCGGCCCGCTCGGCGCTGTCGTCGTGCCCGAGCAGTTCGGCGGCCTCGTCGAGCAGCGAGACGTCGGCGGGCGTCCAGGCCGACCCGTACGGACGGCGGATCGCCTTCGCGTCCTCCTCGGCCAGGCCGGTCGGCTCCTCCAGGTAGTCGGCGAGGAAGCGCTGCGGGGTGAGCGTGGGCCACAGCTCCTCGATGGCGGCGTGCACCTCGGCGCTGGCCGCGATGCCCTTGCCGAGCTGGGCGATGTCGTCGGGGCCCAGGAAGTTCGGCCCGCCGTACGGGTCGTGGCCGATGCGCTCGGCGAGCTGCGCGGTCAGCTCGTCGATGATGCGGAACGCGAAGTGCGGGCGGCCGAGGTTGTGCGGCACGTCCGCGGCGCGGGCCGCCTCGCGCGCCTGGTCGGCGATCGTCCAGTCCAGGATCAGGTCGCCGTCGTCGTGCGCGATGACCAGCGGCTCGCCGGGCTCGGGGGTCCGCTGCCGGTCCCGTACGGCCGCGGCGAGCACGTCCGCCATCTCCGCGCGGCCCTTCACCTCGGCCGCCTCGGGGCTGTCCGTGCCGGTCGCGGTCACGCCGGGGAACAGCTCACCGACCGTCGAGAGGAGCACGCCGGTCTCACCGAGCGCGGGCAGCACCTCGCCGATGTAGCCGAGGAACGCCGGGTTCGGGCCGACGATCAGCACGGCCCGCTTGGCGAGCAGCTCCCGATGGGCGTAGAGCAGGAACGCGGCACGGTGCAGCGCCACGACCGTCTTGCCCGTGCCCGGGCCGCCCTCGACGACGAGGACGCCGCGGTGGGGGGCGCGGATGATGCGGTCCTGCTCGGCCTGGATGGTCTGCACGATGTCGTGCATGCGGCCGGTGCGGGCGGAGTCGAGTGCGGCGAGGAGCACCTCGTCGGCGTCGGCGCTCTCGTGGCCGGTGCGGGTGGTGTCGCTGAGATCCAGGATCTCGTCGTGCAGATCCGTGACCTCGCGGCCCTCGGTGGTGATGTGCCTGCGCCTGCGCAGTCCCATCGGGGTGTGACCCGTCGCGAGATAGAAGGGGCGCGCGACATCGGCACGCCAATCGATCACGAGCGGGGTGCGTTCGGTGTCGGACGCGCGGATTCCGATACGCCCGATGTGATGGTCGCGGCCGTCCCGGAATTCGAGCCGCCCGAAGCAGAGCCCGTTCTCCCCCGCGTCGAAGGCGGCGAGCAGCCCGGACTGCTCCGCCACCAGCACGTCACGCTCCAGACGCGCCTGGAGACCGGTGCCCACCTGCGACAACGAAGCCTGCACGGCGGTCTCGGCCTCCTCGCGCAGCGCGTCCAGGCGTGCGTACAGCCCGGAGACGAATTGCTGCTCTTCTCGCAATTCCTCGGTTGACAATTCAGCCCCTCGCCAGTTACAGTGCTCGTATAAAGCTTCTCGTGAAGTCGTCATGCACAAATGGCAAGAGCTTCGCGAAAGAATCCAATATACGCAGAGATAAGCCCCGGACGTCAATTCGTCCGGGGCTTATCTCTTGCACCGCCGCAGCCGCTTCCCCTCAGAGCACGTCGGCCAGCTCGGCGAGGAGTTTCCGCTTGGCCCGCGCGCCCACCATCTGCAGCACGGGCTCACCGCCACGGAACACGATCATGGTCGGCGCCGAGAGCACCTTGTACGCGATCGCGGTCGCGGGGCTCCGGTCCACGTCCAGCTGAAGGACCTTGATGCGGTCCGCCTCCTCCCGCGCGATCTCGCTCAGCACCGGCGCCAGCTGCCGGCACGGCCCGCACCAGTCCGCCGTGAACTCCACCAGCACCGGCCGGTCCGCCTCCCGCAGCACCTCCCCCTCGAAGTCCGCGTCCGTCACCTCGGCCACACCTGCTGCCCGCACTGCCACCACTCTCCTCATCCGGTCAGTTCGCACCGCGGCTCGGGGCCGCCTTCGAGCGCCGCCTCTGCGCGTACGAGCTGCGCCCCCACCTGCTCCCGCACCGCGTTCAACTCGCCGATCAACGCGTCGAGTTCGGTGAGCTTGCGGCGGTACACGGCGAGCGACGCCGGGCAGGAGTCCCCCTCCGGGTGGCCGGAGCGCAGACACTCCACGAACGGCCTGGTCTCCTCCAGATCGAACCCGAAGTCCTGCAAGGTCCTGATCTGCTCCAGGAGCCGCACATCGTCCTCGTCGTACGTCCGGTAGCCGTTGCCGGTGCGCCGCGCGGGCAGCAGCCCGCGGGACTCGTAGTAGCGCAGCGTCCGCGTGGTCGTCCCCGCGCGCGCCGCGAGCTCGCCGATTCGCATGCCCCGACCGTAATCCTTGACGTGGGCGTCAAGGCCAGGACTCAGGCGGGATTGCGGATTCCCTCGACGATGGAGGACCAGGTGTCGGCGCCGTGCCCGAGGTCGATCGACCTGCCGGCCGCCGTGAGGACGCCGCGCAGAGCGGCCGCGTCCAGGCCGCGGTGCTCGGCGGCGCGCACGATGTGCCGCACGTTCGCCGCCTCCACGGTGAGGTTGTCCAGGTCGCCCGGGTACTTGCCCGAGTCCACCTCCGCCGCCGTGCCGTCGACGACGCTCGTGAGGAGGGCGGCGAGAGTCTTCATGTAGGGGGCGGCGGCCGCCGCCGGCACGCCCTCCGAGGCCGCGAGGGCGAAGCCGTGCACCAGGCCGTGCATCGCCGTCCAGAAGAAGTCCAGGACGGAGAGGTCGTGGACGGCCGCGAGCCCGTGGTCCTCGCCGACATACGCGGTCTGCCCGCCCAGGGCCTTGAGCGTCGGCTCGTACGCCTCGTACGCGGATCGCGTGCCGCTGTGGAAGATCAGCGCCTCCGGTGTGCCGATCATCGGCACGGGAACCATGACCGCGCCGTCGAGATAGTCGACGCCGAGCGCCTCGGCCCACGCTGCGGCCTCGCGGGCGCGCTCCGGGGTGTCGGAGGTGAGGTTCACGAGGAGGCGGCCGGGCAGGTCGTCGGCGGCCCGGTCGAGGACGGCCCGCGCGGCGTCGTAGTCGACGACGCAGACGACGACCACCTCGGCGGCGCGGACCGCCTGCCCGGGGGTGGCGGCGCGGACGGCGCCCCGGGCGACGAGGCCGTCGCCCTTGCCGTCGGAGCGGTTCCAGATGGTGGTGGGGTGGCCGGCGCCGAGGAAGGCGCCGGCGAGGGCCTGGCCCATGGAGCCGAGCCCGAGGACGGCGACGGAAGGGAGGGGGTGGCTGGTCATGCCCACCATCGTTGACGGGGCGCCAACGCCCCACAAGTACCGACTAATTAGTCAGGTACTCACCGAAAGGTAAGCGGCTCGCCCTTCAGCGACTCACCCTTCAGCGTCTCGTCCGTCGGCGCCATGCCGTCCCGCCGCCGGCCGCCTCGGCCCGCGGGGCCGGGTACGTCTTCGGGAAGTTGACGCACCACAGCCATTGACGCGCGCCGCGACCACAACTACAAAACCAGCAACACCCAGTTCTGAGAGCGCTCTCACGCTTCGCTGTTCGCCGTTCACCGTCACACTCCCCCCCACCACGGAGGTCCCGATGAGCACGGTCCCCACAGCCCCTGAAGTCCCCTCGGCCCGCACGCCCCGTCCGATGCGCAGGACCCCCCTCATGGCCGCGCTCGCCGCCGTCGGCCTGCTCGGGGCGCTGATGACGCCCGGGACGGCCAGCGGCGACGTGCCGCCGCCCGCGCCCGGCTGGTCGCTGAAGTGGAGCGACGACTTCAACGGCCCCGCGGGCAGTGCGCCCTCGTCGAAGAAGTGGCAGGTCGACCTGGGCCACAACTACCCCGGCGGGCCGCCCAGTTGGGGCACCGGAGAGGTCCAGGAGTACACGAACTCGCGCGACAACCTCAGCCTCGACGGCGCGGGCAACCTGCGGATCACGCCGCGCAAGGACGCGGCGGGGAAGTGGACGTCGGCGCGGATCGAGACGCGGCGCAGCGACTTCAAGGCTCCGGCGGGCGGCACGCTGGCCATCGAGGGGCGCATCAGGATGCCGGACGTCACGGGGGACGCGGCGCTCGGGTACTGGCCGGCGTTCTGGGCGCTCGGCTCGCCCTACCGGGGCAATTACCAGAACTGGCCGTCCATCGGCGAGTTCGACGTCATGGAGAACGTGAACGGCGTCAACTCGGTCTGGGGCGTGCTGCATTGTGGCGTCAACCCCGGCGGTGACTGCAACGAGACCCAGGGCATGGGCGCCAGCCGCCCCTGCCCCGGCGCCACCTGCCAGTCGGCCTTCCATACGTACCGCTTCGAGTGGGACCGTTCAGTGACGCCCAATCAACTGCGCTGGTACGTCGACGGCCAGCGGTTCCACACTCTGAGCCAGGACCGCTTCTCGGCGAAGACGTGGACCGACATGACATCCCACCAGGGGTACTTCCTCCTGCTGAACGTGGCGATGGGCGGCGGCTTCCCGGACGGCGTGGCGGGCCGTGCGACGCCGACGGCCGCGACGCGGCCCGGCCATGCGATGGCGGTCGACTACGTCGCGGTGTGGACGCGCCCGTAGTCCGGGGCCGGCGCGGTCGCGGCCAGCGCCTCCCGGAGCCAGTTGTCGGCGGCTCCGGGGGTCGGCTCCGGCGGGCCCGGAGGCGGGCTCAGGATCTCGGCGGTGAGCTGCCAGTAGAGGTCGATGCGGGGTTCGGCGGCGAGCATGCGGTGCAGGTCGCGGCGGAAGTCCCCGGTGTCGCGCCGGCCCAGCGAGGCGGCGTGGACGGCGACGAAGCAGTCGAGCGCCTCGCCCCGGTGCGGGGCGCGCCCTGCCCGCAGTGCGGCCGAGGCGAGTTCGTACGCCTCGGGGAGGCCTTCGTAGAGCACGGCGGGGCGGTATCCCTTGCCGGGCAGGTGCACCTCGGGCTGACCGTAGTTCGTATTGGCGCGAGGGCCTGAGACGAAGCAGGGCGTAATGACGAAGTCCTGGAGCCGGGCGAAGGCGAGGACCTGTTCCGGGGTGGGGTCGTCGGGCGGCGCCGGCACGGCCTGGTCGACGACGGCCTTGACGACCCGGGCGGGGAGCCGTGCGGGCAGCCAGTACCGCCAGAACCGGGCGAGCGCGTCCGTGCCGGGCGGCGTGGACAGGGCCCCGACCAGCCGCAGCCGCTCGGCGCGCTCCCGTGCGGTGCAGTCGGTCAGGAGCCGCAGGGCCGCCTCCCGCCAGCGCAGGGCGGCGAGCCGCGACCCGACCTCCCGCAGCTGCCCCGCGACGATGTCCTCCAGCGCGTCCTCCTCGTCCAGGACCCGGCTCACGTCGGGGACCGGCAGGTCGAGGGTGCGCAGGGAGCGGATGAGGCGGAGCCGGTCGAGCGCGTCGGGGCCGTAGCGGCGGTGGCCCCCACCACTGCGGGCGGCTTCGGGCAGCAGGCCGCGGTCGGAGTAGAAGCGGACGGTCTTGACGGAGACACCCGCCTGTTCGGCGAGCTGTCCGATGCTCAGCATCGCGTGCGGGGGCGCGCCGCTGTCGGAGGGCGTGCCGCTGTCCTGGGCTGCACCGCCGTCCGGGGTCGCACCGCCGCGCGGGGGCCCGCCGCTGCCCGGGGCTGCACCGCCGTCCCGGGGCGCGCCGCCGTCCGGAGACGCACCGCCGCGTGCGGACGCACCGCCGCCAAAGGACGCACCGCCACCCGGGGACCCACCGCTGTCCGGGAACGCACCACCGTCCGCGGGCGCACCACCGCGCGAGGACCCACCGCCACCCGGGGACCCACCGCCGTCCGGGAACGCACCACCGTCCGCGGGCGCACCGCCGCGCGGGGACCCACCGCCGCCCGGGAACGCACCACCGTCCGGGAACGCACCACCGTCCGCGGGCGCACCACCGCGCGAGGACCCACCGCCACCCAGGGACCCACCACTGTCCGGGAACGCACCACCGCCCGCGGGCGCACCGCCGCGCGAGGACCCACCGCCGCCCAGGGACCCACCGCCACCCGGGTACGCGCCCCCGTCCGCGGTCCCGCCGGAGGCGGCTGCGCGAGGTGACTTTCCGTCGGACGGCACGACTTGAACCTCCCTCAGGGGGAGTTCCTACCGTACCGGCGAGCGCGGCGGGCCGATCGGGCGGGCTGCGCGGACCCTTGCGTACGAGGAGGACTCATGACGGCGTTCGTGCTGGTGTCGGGCGGGTACACGGGCGGCTGGCTGTGGCGGGACGTGGCCGCGGGGCTGCGGGCGGCCGGGGCCGAGGTGCACACGGCGACGCTCACCGGTCTCGGTGACCGGCGCCACCTGGCGGGACCGGACATCGACCTCGACACCCACATCGAGGACGTGACGCAGCTGATCGACCACGTCGACGCCCCCGAGGTCGTGCTCGTCGGCTACTGCTACGGCATCTACCCGTCCGCGGGCGCCGCCGACCGGCGCAAGGACCGGATCTCCCGGCTCGTGTACCTGGACTCGCCGATGCCCCAGAACGGCTCCTCCATGATCGACCAGGTGCGCGAGCAGATGCCCGACGGGCCGGCCCGCGACCGCACGCTGCGCCAGCAGGAGCAGGCCGAGGACGGCTGGCGGATCCCCGCGCCGACGCGCGACGAGTGGCGGGCCCAGGGGAACCTCGCGGGCGTCCCCGACGACGCGCTCGGCCGGCTCGCGCGGCTCGCCTCGCCCGCGCCGGCCGGCCCGTACGCCCAGAAGCTGCGCATCTCGGATGCGGTCGCCGCCCTGCCGACGACCGGCGTCTTCTGCACGACGGGCGGCACGATGGACATCGCCGCCCTGGAATCCCTGGTCGCCTCGGGCCTGCCGCTCGTCCAGCACCTGGCCGACCCGCGCGCCACCTTCTTCGAGATGGCCACGGGCCACTGGCCGATGCTCTCCACCCCCGACGAGCTGTCCGACGTGCTTCTGCGCGCCGCGGCGGGCGAGGGCCACCGCCTGACGGCCGCGGCGGCCGGCTAGGGCGTGTCTTTTGGATCGGTCCGGACAGCCCGGGCGTCTGGTGCGGTGCATCGCAAGGCGGAGCATCGCCCGCGGACCGGGTGTCCGTGGGTGATGCGACAACGCCGCGAGGCGCCATGCCAGGCGTCGCGGGCCCGGGCTGATCCGAAAGACACGCCCTAGGCGGGTGCGCCGCACCGGCGCCGGTGGTAGCCGTACGTCAGGGCGAGGATCAGCGGTCCCCACAGCGCCATCAGGCCGCTGGTCACGGCGGCAAGGAGCCGCCACCACCCGCTGGTGTACGGGACGTCGGAGAACCCGGCGAGGTGGAAGGTGCAGAGCACCCAGTCGACCAGCAGTGCGGTGAAGAGCAGCCCCAGGAGGGTGGCGGGCACGATCACCGCGTACGGCGGTACACGTCTGCCGCGCAGTCCCGGCACCCAGCGCGGCACCACCTCGCCCCACGGCCGCACGAGGCCGAGGCAGAGCAGGGCGCACGCCTCGGATAGCAGGCTGAGCGTGACCACATAGGACACGTTGGCCCACCGGGACCACGACATCGGGGCGACGTCCGCTCCCATCAGGTGGTCGAACCCGATGGGCAGCCGCCACAGGCACACCGGCAGGGCGAGGAGGGGGAGCAGCCGGGCGACGCGTTCCGCCCAGAGCGGTACGGGCCGCGCCGGAGGAGTGGCGACCGTGGTCGTCGCACCCACCGTGTTCATCGCGCTCGTCGTGGTCGTCGCGCCCGCCGCGTTCCTCGTGCTCGTCGTCTCGCTGATCGTCATGCGTCCACTCTGGTCGGCGGTGGACGCACGGGAATCACACGCACGGGCTGACCGGCTCCCCCTCGCGGCGGAGGGCACCTCACCCTGAAGTCCCCCGCGCCCGGCCCCTACGCGGCGTCCTCGGCCGCCTTGTCGTAGGTCAGGAAGATCGTGCCGCTGTCGAGCAGCACGGCGTCCGTCCGCTCGTACAGCACCGGGTCGAACGCGGTCTTCTGTGCGAACAGGGGCGTGCCCGAACCCAGTGTCAGCGGACCGAGCTTGACGACGAGCCGGTCGATCTCGCCGCGCAGCACCCCGGCGAGCTCACCGCCGCCGCACAGCCAGATGTCCTTGCCCTCCTGCCGCTTCAGCTCCCGCACCTTCTCGACCGGGTCGGTGGCGACCAGCTCGACGCCCGGGTCGGGGCTCTCGGTGAGGGTGCGGCTGAAGACGTAGTGGCGGAGGTGGGGGTAGGCGTTGGTCAGTCCGGCGTCGAGGCCGATCGCGTAGGTCCTGCGGCCTTCGAGGACCGTATCGAAGCAGTCCCCCTCCGCGGTGATGCCGAGGGCCTCCCTGGCCGGGGCCGGCAGGGTCTCCGGGTACGTCCCCGCGAGGTGCTGGACGTAGTCCTGGGCGACCGGCCAGAAACCGTCGGGGCCGGTGGGGTCGGAGCCGTCGGGGCCCGCGATGAATCCGTCGAGGCTGACGGCGATGAAGTAGACGAGCTTTCGCATACGGGCTCCTTGGCAGCAGGGGTCGGGCCACGCCGATCGTTGTACTCCGAGTGAAGTGGTCAGACCGTAGTACTTCACTTGGAGTGGTGTCAACACTTTTCGGTAAGCGAAGGGAGACGACCAGGCGCAGGGATGCCCGATCAGACGAAAGCCGGGCCGCCCATCAGGGCGGCCCGGCCTGCACGTGTACCGACGGTCAGCGCTACGACGCCTTCGCGGACGCCTTCGCAGACTTCCCCGCGGACGCCTTCGCGGCACCGGACGCGGCCGAGTCGGACACCGCCGACTCGTCGTCGGCCCCCGGCGCCGGCTCGCCGTGGCCCTTGCGCGGCAGCAGCGCCGCCACCAGCACCGTGCCGGCGCCCAGGATCACCGCGCCGATCAGGCTCGTGTGCGCCACCGCGTCCGAGAACGCGGAGCCGACCGCGTCCGCCATCTTGCCCGCGCCCTGGGCGAGCTGCTCGGCCTGGCCCTTCAGCTGGGCCGCCTGCTGCTGCGAACCGGCGTGGGCCGCCTTCTCGCCCACCGCGCGCGCCTGGTCGCCGATGCCCTGCGCGACCGCGTAGCCCGCGCCGACCGAGTCCTGCGCGGTCTCCAGCGTGCCGTCGGGCAGCTTCGCGCCGGAGGCGGCGGCCGCGTCGCTCAGCTTCGAGGAGTACGAACTGGCCAGCACGGAGCCGAGGATGGCGATGCCGAGCGAGCCGCCGAGTTCGAGCGACGTGTCGTTGACGGCGCCGCCCACGCCCAGTTCCGACTCGGGGAACGCGCCCATGATCGCGTCGGTGCAGGGCGACAGGGCGAGGCCGATGGCCAGGCCCAGGACGATCAGCGGGGCGACGAAGTCCCCGTACGAGGAGGAGACGTCCACCCGCGTCAGGAGCGCGAGCGCGACCGTGCCCGCGACCATGCCCGCCGACACGGTGATCTTCATGCCGATGCGCGGGGTCAGATAGCCCGTCAGCGCCGAGCCGACGAAGACCGCGCCCGCGAGCGGCAGCATGCGCACGCCCGTCTCCAGCGGGTTGTAGCCGAGGACGAACTGCAGGTGCTGCGTGAGGTAGTAGAACGCGCCGAAGACCGCGAGGAAGAAGAGCGCCACCGCGAGGTTCGAGCCCGCGAAGCGGCGGTCGAGGAAGCGGCGGACGTTCAGGATCGGGTGCGGGTGGCGGAGCTCCCAGGCCACGAAGGCGAGCAGGCCGACGCCCGCGACGACCGCCGCCGAGATCGCCTTGGCGTCCCAGCCGAAGTGCGGACCCTGGATGATCATGTAGATCAGCGCGCCGGTCCAGACGACGGAGAGCAGCCCGCCGACGTAGTCGATCCGGTTGGAGTGCCCGGCCTTGGACGGCGGGATGAGCACGAAGGCGCCGACGATGGCGAGGGCGGCCACCGGCACGTTGATCAGGAAGGTCGAGGCCCAGCCGTGGTTCTCCAGGAGTGCGCCGGCGACCAGCGGCCCGGCCGCGATCGCGAGGCCCGCCGTGGCGGTCCACAGCACGATCGCCTTGGCCCGCTCCGCGCGCGGGAACGTCGCGGCGAGCAGCGACAGCGTGGCCGGCATGATCATCGCCGCGCCGAAGCCCATCACGGCGCGGGCCGCGATGACCCCGCCCGAGCTGTCGACGAGCGAGCCCGCGACCGATCCCGCGCCGAAGACGACGAGGCCGAGGACGAGCGCGCCGCGCCGGCTGTACTTGTCGCCTATCGCGCCGAGGAGCAGCATCAGCGCGGCGTACGGGACGGTATAGCCGTCGATGACCCACTGCAGGTCGGAGCTGGAGAGCCCGAGGTCCTTGGTCATGTCGGGGGCGGCGACGGTCAGTGCCGTGTTCGCCATCACGATGATCAGCAGGCTCAGGCAGAGCACCAGCAGCGCCCACCAGCGGCGTGCGTACGGCTGCTTCATCTCCTCGACCGGTTGCTTCATGAGCAGAGCCACCGAAGCCTCACCCTTCCTTGTCCACATACGTCCGTGCTCGTCGCGCTTACCGGTGACCTTGCACAGCACTGTGCAATTACACACGACTGTGCAACTTACGCCACTGCACACTGGTGTGCAAAACGGGCGCGTGCACAATGGAGCCCATGAGCCGAGCCGACGCCAACCGCCGCCGCATCCTGGAGGTGGCGCTCGCCGAGCTGCTGCGCGATCCGGACGCGTCCATGGACCAGATCGCCCGCGCGGCAGGCGTCGTGCGCAGGACCGTGTACGGCCACTTCCCGAGCCGCGAGGCGCTGATCGGCGCGCTCATCGACGGCGCCGTCGAGGCGGTCGCCGCAGCCCACGCCTCCGGGCGCGCACGCTCGGACGACCCCGCCGAGTCGCTCGCCCACTCGATGGTGGCCGTCTGGGAGATCGCCGACGGCTACCGCCTGCTCGTCGCCCTCGCCCAGCGCAGCGTCGCGATGGAGGGCATCAGACAGCGCCTCGCCCCGGTCCGCGAGGAGTGCGTGAACGTCCTGCGACTCGGCCTCGGCCAGGGCGCGTTCACCTCCCCCCTGCCGCCCGCCGCCCTCGCGTACGTCCACGAACAGCAGCTCTTCGGCCTGATGGAAGCCGTCAACGACGGCCTGCTCGCCCCCCAGGACGCGGGCCGCGCCGCCGCGTCGACGGCCCTCATGTCGGCGGGTGTCCCGGTGGCCCGGGTACGGGAGATCATCGCGGCGCTGCCGTAGGGGGCGGTCGGCCCAGCGATTCAGTCGACGTACAGGCGCTCCGGCGGGAAGAGGTCGAGCCCGGTGACCTGGGGGCAGTTGTAGAGCTGGATGTCGATGCCGTCGTGATGCGCCAGAGGCGTCAGGTCAAGGGGACCGCAATTCCCGAACGCGACTTCCGTCAGCAGTGGCAGCTCGGCAAGTGCCGCGATCCGCTCGACCTGGGGGACGTGCCCGACGTACAGCGTCGTGAGCCCCCGGTGCGCGCAGAGCGTGGACAGATCGACGCAGGGGACGTCGAGGATCTGCAGCGTGGACAAGGGGGAGAAGTCCCCCGCCGCCAGGAAACTGCGCCACTGGTGGTCTTCGTTGACGGTCAGCCAGTGCAGGGAGGTCAGGGCCTCCAGCCCGCACAGCCTCATCTGTGCGGCTTGGCGGAAGAACCCGAGACCGGTGAGCCGGGGCGCGAAGGGGAGCTCGTCCAAGGACTTCTCCACCGGAGCGAAGTCGAACACCAGATGGCGGAGCGTGTGCAGATCTTCCAGGGGGGCCAGCGACAGGGGAGCCGCCGGCTCGTACACATGGAGTCGGCGCAGGGGCAGGCTCGTCAAGGGGCGCAGATCCGTGACGGCCGGGCAGCGGACGAGCCCAAGGGACATCAGGTGCGGCAGCCGACTGAGAGCCGGCAACCCGGCGAGCGAGGGATTGTCCGAGAACTGCAGGAACTTCAAGATCTCGTGTTGCAGCACGATCTCCGGGAGACCGTGATCACCGGAGAGGTTGAGGTAGGCCAGTCCCGGCAGGTGAGGCAGGCACTCAAGCTCTTCGGCACGACTCATCGACACGATGTCGTCAGCCTGCACGGTGCCCTCCAGGACCGTCTCGAAGTACTTCTGGATCTCGAAGGACGACCATGCCCGGGCCAGCTCGAAGCGCACTCTGCGGCGTCGGTCGGAGCGGAAACGGGAGATCACGCTCAGCGCCGCGGGCCCCCCGACCCGCGCGGCCGTGCTCACCACCGCCGCGGCTTCCCGGTCGGACAGCCCCTCGGGGCCCGGCAGCAGTTCCAGCACCAGCTCCCCCGCTCGGGCCAGCGCTTCGGCCTGTGCGTCGGTCCGCGGTGGCATCAGCTGCTCCGTACGGTTCTCCACCTCACGCCGCACCTGCGGATCCAGCTCCGGCGCGTGCTCCAGACTCGCCGCCGCCAGCAGGACCAGTCGCTCTTGGTGGCGACGTGCTTTCTCCGCGCGCCGCAGCAACTGCCTGAGCAGCCGGGTGCGTTCTTCCACCCTCGCGTGCCCCACTGCCATACGCACCACGTCGTCCCACTGGTCGTCATGTGCGTTCCGCACCAGCACACCGAAGTCGCGGGTCTCGACCGCCGCCTTGGCCCCCAGATAGTCCTGGAAGGTGCGGTGCACGAAATCGACGGAGCCGGGGACGGGTTCGCGGAGCAGACCGCTGCGCATGAGCAGGTGAGTGAAGATCTGCTCGGCGTCGCCCTGCGCGCGCACCTGCGGCATCGCCGCGAGCCACTCGTCCAGCATCGCGATGACGTCCCGCCGGTCCACCTCGACCTGCGCGTTGCGGATCATCCAGTACGCCAGCCGTTGCAGCAGAGCGGTCTGCTCGTCGAGCGAGAGGGACACGCCCTCGACCGAAGTGACCTCGCGCTCGGTGTCCCGGCGGATCAGCAGGAGGTCCAGGGCCGCGTCGTAGAGCTCCTTGCGCGCCCGGGGCAGATGCATGCGCCGGTCACGGTTCAGAGCACACAGAAGCGCACACATCAGCGGATTGGTCGCGAGTCGCCCGAGGTCGCGCCGGGTCGTCACCGCTTCGGCCAGACTCGCCTCGTACCGGCCGAGGAGTTCCCGCTCACCGGGCTCCGCGCACTCCAGCCGGGCCGCGTCGTGCCAGTGCGCGAGGAAGGCACGCACCTCGTCCTGTTCCATCGGCAGCAGAGTGAACGCCGTGAAGCCCTGTCCCGTCGGCCAGTCCTCCGGCACCGCGGACGGGCGGGTGGTCACCACGTACCGTGCGCGCGGAAATGCCGCGATCAACGACTTCAGCCAGGCCTCGGTACGGCTGCGGAGCTTGCCCGGCACCTCGTCCACGCCGTCCAGCAGTACCAGCGCCCGCCCGCTGGACAGCAGGTCTTCCACCCAGCCCGCGGGCGCCCGCAGCGGCACACCGGCCGCGGCCAGGAAGCCCTCGGGCAGCGGAAGGCCCGCAGGCAGGTGAACGGATCTGAGCCGTAGGACGAAAGGGACGCAGCGATTCCAGTCGGCCAGCTCCGCACCGAAGCTCTGCCGGGCGGCATTCAGCGCGAGCCACTGTACGAGAGTCGACTTGCCTGCCCCCGCCGCCCCGCGCAGCACCATCCGGTCGCAGCCCGCCAGCGCTCGCTCCACCCGGAACGCCGCCTGCGCCGCGCCACCAGGCATGCCTTCTTCCTCGGCATGCGGACCGTGATTCCGGCCCTCGCTCACGGCGAGGCTCAAGTACGCCGTGTCCAACGACCATTCGGCGCGCGCACGGCCACCCATGGTGACGCCGAACAGCTCCAGGCGACTGTGCGTCTCGGCGACGAAGCGCGCGTACCGCTGCTCGAAATCCGACGGGGTCGCCTCGGGCTGCCGTGCGCGCAGCATCTCACCGGTGCGCCGGGTCTGCTCCACCGCGGCTCGCGCCGTGAAGGACGGGTGAGCCGTCAGCTGCTCGACCAGGTGGGAGCAGCACAGCTCCAACAGCTCGGCGTAGAGCGCCTGAGCCTGCTCGGCCAGGTCCGGTACCGGTCGGCCTATGCCGGCTGCCAAGCGCCGCGGATCCAGGTCCGCCGCGAACAACCGCTCCGCGTCCAGCGTTCCGGTCGCCGCAAAGCTGTCCTGCACGGCGGCCGCCGCCGCGAGCCGCTCGTGCTCGGGCACCCGCGCGTACCTGTCCTCGATCCGCCTGGACAGCACCCGGGCCAGCTTCTCCGGACCCGCGGGCTGCGGCATCGGTCGCACCCGGGCCGTGACCAGGCCGGCCCCGGGCCGCGGTGTCATCACCGCCTTGGCGAGCGTTCCCAAAGCAGTCGCCGCCAGCCGTACAAGCACCGTTTCGAGTCCTTGCATCCCCGCTCCCCGTCGCGTTCTCTTCCCTTGGAACACGCTAGGGCGACGCGGGCGCCTGGGGGTCGACAACAGGAACAAAGCGCCGCCCACGGCGTACGAGGAGGAAGCTCCCGTACGTCGCGGGCGGCGCCCGGCGGCCCCGTCCCGGCGGCCCCCTCGTCAGGCGCGCGGCCGGTGACTACACCTTCACCGGCTGCTTGCCGTCGTCGCGCGGCTCCGGTACGGCGTCCGCGTCGGGGTCCGCGTCCGTGTCGCGGGCGTCCCCGGCGGCGGAAGGACCGTGGCCGTCGTCCACCAACGTACGCTCGTCGAAGGGGAGTTGTCCGGCGAGTACCGCCGTGACCCGCTCCTTGTCGACTTCCTTGGTCCAGGTGCCGATCAGGAGCGTGGCGACCGCGTTGCCCGCGAAGTTGGTGAGGGCGCGGGCCTCGCTCATGAAGCGGTCGACGCCGATGATCAGGCCGACGCCGTCGACGAGCGCGGGCTTGTGCGACTGGAGGCCGCTCGCGAGGACCGCGATGCCCGAACCGGAGACGCCCGCCGCGCCCTTGGACGCGATCATCATGAAGAGCAGCAGCGAGATCTGCTCGCCGATGCCGAGCGGCTGGTCCATGGCGTCGGCGATGAAGAGCGAGGCCATGGTCAGGTAGATCATGGTGCCGTCGAGGTTGAAGGAGTAGCCCGTCGGGACCGTGATGCCGACGACCGGGCGGCTGACCCCCAGGTGCTCCATCTTCGCGATGAGCCGCGGCAGCGCGGACTCGGACGACGAGGTCGAGAGGATGAGCAGGAACTCGCGGCCCAGGTACTTGAGCAGCTTGAAGAGGTTGACTCCGGTCACGAGCCGCATCAGCGTGCCGAGCACGAGCACGATGAACAGCGCGCAGGTGACGTAGAACCCGATCATGATCGTGGCGAGCGCCTTGAGCGCGTCGGCGCCGGTCTCGCCGATGACGGCCGCCATCGCGCCGAACGCGCCGATCGGCGCGGCCCACATGATCATGCCGAGCACCCGGAAGACAAGGCGCTGGATGTGCTCGATGCCGCGCAGCACCGGTTCGCCGGAGCGGCCCATGGCCTGCAGCGCGAAGCCCACGAGCAGCGCGACGAGCAGCGTCTGCAGCACCTCGCCCTGGGTGAAGGCGGAGACCAGCGTCTTCGGGATGATGCCGAGCGCGAAGTCGACGAGGCCCTTGTCGGCCTCGTCGGCCGCGTCGTGGCCCGCGCCCTTCTCGGACTCGGTGATGTCCATGCCCGAGCCCGGGTGCAGGATGTTGCCGACGAGCAGACCGATCGCGAGCGCGACGACGGACATCGCCATGAAGTACGCGAGCGCGAGACCGCCCACCTTGCCGACCTTGGCGGCCTTGCGCACCGAACCGACGCCGAGGACGATCGTGCAGAAGATGATCGGCGAGATCATCATCTTGATCAGGTTCACGAAGCCGGTGCCGACGGGCTTCAGTTCCTTGGCGAAGTCGGGCCAGATGAAGCCGACGGCGATGCCGAGCAGGACGGCACCGATGACGGCGATGTAGAGGTAGTGCGTGCGGTCCCGCTTGGCTGCGGGCTGCGCCTGTGGGTCGGCCGTGCTGGTCACGGGGCCCTCCTTGAACGACGACGTCGGCGTTGCGGTGCCTGCGGTGCGTGCGGCTCACGTCCCGGTGATCGGCTCCCGTCCCGGGCGTTCCGGCTCCCCGTCCCGGGCGATCCCGGTGACTATCTCCCGGTCTGTGAGGGCGGTCACCCTTGCGTTCATTTAGTTCGCACTTATACGACCCCTGGACGAGGACCCCTGGACGAGGAGGCCGACCGACCGCTTGTGCGAAGGGGCAGACTGGCTGCATGTCCCGCACCCGTCCCACCCGCCCGCGCCGGCTGCCGCGCAGCCTCGCGGGCCAGCTCTTCGCGATGCAGATCGTGCTGGTCACCGCGGTGGTCGCCGGATGCGCGCTCTTCACGTACTTCAGCGACAAGCATCAGGCCGAGGAGGGCGCGCGCCACCAGGCGACCGCGGCGGCACGGGCGGTCGCGGACTCCCCTTCGGTACGGGAGGCCATCCGCGGCAGCGACCCGTCGCGGGAGCTCCAGCCGTACGCGGCACGGGTGCAGCGGGACACCGGCGTCGACTTCGTCACGATCATGGACCCGCGCGGCATCCGCTGGACGCACCCCGACGAGCGCCGCATCGGCGAACGCTTCCTCGGCCACCGGGCGGACGCGCTGCGCGGCAGGACGTTCGCGGAGACGTACACGGGAACGCTGGGCCCTTCGGTACGGGTGGTCACGCCGATCTGGAACGGCCCCGAGAACGGGGACGGCCGCATCGTCGGCCTGGTCAGCGCCGGCATCACCATCGAGGAGATCACCGAGAAGGCGCGCGGCCAGCTCCTCGCGCTGCTCGGGGTCGCGGCGGCGGCCCTCGTGCTCGGCGGCATCGGTACGTACGTCATCAACGCCCGCCTGCGCCGCAGCACCCACGGCATGAACGCCGCCGAGCTGAGCCGCATGCACGACTACCACGAGGCGGCGCTGCACGCGGTGCGCGAGGGGCTGCTGATGCTCGACGGGCAGCGGCGCATCGCCCTCATCAACGACGGCGGCCGCGAGCTGCTCGGGGTGACGGACGACCCGGTCATCGGCCGCAACGTCGCCGAGCTCGGGCTCCCCGCCCCGCTGACGGGCGCCCTGCTCGCGGCGGAGCCCCGGGTCGACGAACTGCACCTGACCGCCGACCGCGTCGTGGTCGTCAACACCTCCCCCGTGACGGGCGGCGAGCGGCGCGGCACGGTGGTCACCCTGCGCGATCACACCGAACTCCAGGCTCTCACCGGGGAGTTGGACTCCGAGCGCGGCTTCACGCAGGCGCTTCGCTCGCAGGCCCACGAGGCCGCGAACCGGCTCCACACGGTGGTGTCCCTCATCGAACTCGGCCGCGCCGACGAGGCGGTCGACTTCGCCACCGCCGAACTGGAGCTTGCGCAGGCGCTCACCGACCAGGTGGTGGCCGCCGTCAGCGAACCCGTCCTCGCGGCCCTGCTGCTCGGCAAGGCGGCGCAGGCCAACGAGCACGGGGTGGAGCTGGTCGTCTCGGACGACAGCAGCATCGACGACGGCATGCTCCCGTCGACCTTGCCCGCCCGCGACCTGGTGACCGTCCTCGGCAACCTCATCGACAACGCGGTCGACGCGGCGCAGGGCTCGCCCGCCGCGCGCGTCACCGTGACGGCACGGGCGGACGAGGCGGGCCTCCTCCTGCGCGTCTCGGACACGGGCCCAGGCGTCGACCCCGCGCAACGCGACGCGGTCTTCGAACGCGGCTGGTCGACGAAGGCACCCACGGGCCGCGGCCTCGGCCTGGCCCTGGTCCACCAGACGGTGACGCGAAACGGCGGCACACTGACGGTACGGGAGTCCCCGGAGGGGGGCGCGCAATTCGAGGTGACACTGACGACGACAACGGGGGGCGCCTCGGCTGGGGCCGGTGCTTCTGCTGATGCCGGGGCTTCTGCTGATGCCGGGGCTTCTGCTGGTCCTGCTGGTCCTGCTGCGGGTCAACGCACCGCGGGCGCTCCCGCTGGGGGCAGTAGGGCCACCGCCGCTGTGGGCAAACGTTCCGCATGGCGGAACGGGGGGGCACAGCCCCCGGTGCCGAGGGCCGATAACGGGGGCGCCGGCGACGACGCAATGGGCCCAACCCCGGGTAGCAGAAGCGACCAGGGGGGCGCCCAGTGATCCGCGTACTCGTCGTCGAAGACGACCCCGTCGCCGCCGACGCCCACGTCCTCTACGTCAACCGCGTCCCCGGCTTCGAGGCCATCGCCCGCCCCGCCCACTCCGCCGCCGAGGCCCGCCGCACGCTCGACCGTACGCAGGTCGACCTGATCCTCCTGGACCTGCACCTCCCCGACGGCCACGGCCTCCAACTGGCCCGGTCCTTGCGCGCCGCCGGACACCCCACGGACGTGATCGCGGTGACGTCGGCCCGGGACCTGGCGGTCGTGCGCGAGGGCGTCTCCCTCGGCGTCGTCCAGTACGTCCTGAAGCCCTTCACCTTCGCCACCCTCCGCGACCGCCTCACCCGGTACGCGGAGTTCCGCACCGCCGCGGCGGAGGGCGAGGCCACCGGCCAGGACGAGGTGGACCGCGCGCTCGCCACCCTGCGCGCACCGGGCCCCGTCGCCCTGCCGAAGGGGCTCAGCGCCCCCACCCTCGAACGCGTCATCCGCACCCTGCGGGACGCCCCCGACGGCCTGACCGCCACCGCGGCCGCCCGGTCGGCGGGCCTGTCCCGCATCACCGCACGCCGCTACCTGGAACACCTGGTCGACACGGCACGCGCCGCCCGCAGCCCCCAGTACGGTCACGTCGGCCGCCCGGAGCTGGTCTACCGATGGCTCACGGCGACGGAGTGACGCACCGCCCCCGTAGCCGCGCGGGACGCATCGGCACCGTACGTCCTATAACAACGTTGTCACGTTGATGACAAGCGTCAACGCCCATCCGTGGCACGGGCATTGACCTTGTTCCGAGCACGCCCTTACGTTCACCGGGCAGCCTCGCGCTGCACCCCCGCGCTGTAGGAGGTCGTGCCCGTGCGTCGTCCCACCACCACCCCGCTGCTCCTCACCGCCACCGCCCTGCTGGCCGCCGGTACCCTCACCGCGTGCGGCGGCGGCTCGGGCGACGATCCCGACACCGTCCGGGTCTCCTTCAAGCAGTCCACGGACAACCGGATCAGGGTCATGGACACCTATCTGGCGGGCGTGAAGAAGCAGTTCGAGAAGGCGAATCCCGGCAAGAAGGTCGAGCTGGTGCCGATCAAGGCGCCGGACTCCGAGTACTACACCAAGCTGCAGCAGATGATGCGCTCCCCGAAGACCGCGCCCGACCTGGTCTACGAGGACACGTTCCTCATCAACTCGGACATCACCAGCGGCTATCTGAAACCGCTCGACACCTACCTGAACAAGTGGAAGGACTGGGACCAGTTCATCGGCACGGCCAAGACGGCGGCGAAGGCGGCCGACGGCAAGACGTACGGCGTGCCGGACGGGACGGACACCCGCGGCCTCTGGTTCAGCAAGGCGATCTTCAAAAAGGCCGGCCTGCCCGCGGACTGGCAGCCGAAGACCTGGGACGACGTCCTCGACGCGGCCCGGACCATCAAGAAGAAGGTCCCCGGAGTCACTCCCCTCAACGTCTACACGGGCAAGCCCGCCGGTGAGGCGGCCTCCATGCAGGGCTTCCAGATGCTCGCGTACGGCACGGGCAAGGATCCGCTCTACGACCCGAAGTCGAAGAAGTGGGTCACGGGCAGCAAGGGCTTCAAGGACTCCCTGAAGTTCGTGGAGACCGTGTACGAGGAGAAGCTCGGGCCCGACGTCTCGGACGCGCTCGACCCCAACTTCGCCACGCGCGTCCGCGGTGAGCTGCTGCCCGAGGGCAAGCTGGCGATCGACCTCGACGGTTCGTGGCTGCCGCAGGACTGGGGGAAGGGCGCGGGCCACGAGTGGCCCGACTGGTCGCGGGAGCTGGGCCTCGCCGCCATGCCGACCCAGCACGGCCAGGCACCCGGCAAGGTGAGCATGTCCGGCGGCTGGACCTGGTCGATCCCGGCCAAGGCGAGCAACCCCGACCTGGCCTTCGAGTTCATCGAGACGATGCAGACGGCGGCCAACGCCAAGAAGTGGTACATCGCCAACTCCGGCATCGCGGTCCGCGAGGACGTCGCCGCCGACCCGTCGTACGTGAAGGCGCAGCCCGGCCTCAAGTTCTTCACGGACCTGGTCTCCTCGACGCACTACCGGCCCGCGTATCCCGCGTACCCGAAGGTCTCCACGGCGATCCAGGAGGCGATGGAGTCGGTGACGACGGGCGACGCGTCGGTGGAGGAGGCGGCGAGCGGCTACGACGAGGAGGTCGAGTCGGCGACTGACGGCGAGGTCGTCGAGAAGTAGCAGGACCGGTACGCCCGTACGTCCGCGCCGGTGCCGCCTGTGCCGCCGGCGCCGACGCCGGTAAGCGGTACCGCCTGTGCCGCCGGTACCAGAGAGTGAGTGCCCGTACGTGACCACCGCATCCCCCGCATCCTCCGGCTCCTCCGCATCCCCTTCGGGCCCCGGCGGCGTCACCAAGACGCCCCGCGGCCCGGCCACCGCACCCCCGGGCCCCCGGGCGCAAGTCCGGGCCCGAGTCCGCCGGGGCCTCCTCCGGGCCCTGCCCGTCTCCCCCGCCGTCGTCCTCCTCGCGCTCTTCCTCGCGGGCCCGATCGGCTACTGCGCGTACATCGCCTTCACCGACCTCCAGCTCACCGGTCAGGCCGAGTCGAGCTTCGTGGGCCTGGACAACTTCCGTGAGGCGTTCGGCGACGAGCGGTTCCTGAACGCGGTCTGGCTCACCCTCGTCTTCACGGTCCTGTCCTCGATCATCGGCCAGAACACGCTCGGCCTGGCGCTCGCCACCCTCATGCAGCGCGCGTCCAAGCCGGTCCGCACCGTGACGGGCGCGATCGTCGTGACGGCGTGGGTGCTGCCGGAGGTCGTCGCGGGGTTCCTCCTCTACGCCTTCTTCCGCCGCGAGGGCACCCTCAACGCCGTCCTCGACGCCCTCCATCTCCCCTCCCAAAACTGGCTGTTCACGCTCCCGATCCTGGCGGTGTCGTTCGCGAACGTATGGCGGGGCACGGCGTTCTCGATGCTCGTCTACTCCGCCGCCCTCAACGAGATCCCCAAGGAGATCACCGAGGCGGCGCAGGTCGACGGCGCGAGCGGCTGGCGCCGCATGTGGCACATCACGCTGCCGATGATCCGCCGCTCGATCGGCACGAACCTCATGCTCAACACCCTGCAAACCCTCTCCGTCTTCGGCCTGATCTGGGTGATGACGCGCGGCGGCCCGGGAAACGACAGCCAGACGCTGCCGCTCTTCATGTACGAGCAGGCCTTCCAGAAGAGCATGATCGGCTACGGCACGGCCGTGGCGCTGCTGCTCCTCCTGGTCGGCTCGCTCTTCTCCGTCGTCTACATGCGCCTGCTGCGCACGGAGGCCTGAGTGCCCACCAAGAAACTCTTCAAGGCCCCCGCTTCCCGCCGTACGAAACACCGCCTCGCCGCCGACGCGGGGCTGCTGGTCGTGGCGGCGGCGTTCGTGCTCCCCCTCGCCTGGGTGGTCCTGTCCTCCTTCGACCCGAAGGCGGACCTGAGGGTGCGGCTCCCCGACAGCCTCACCCTGGACAACTACGACCAGGTCCTCACCCCCGAGATCACCTTCACCCCGCTCCTCAACAGCCTGCTGCTCTGCGGCGGCGGCACCCTGCTCACGGTGGTCTGCGCGGCCCTGGCGGCCTACCCGCTCTCCCGCTACAAGTCGCGCCTCAACCGCCCCTTCATGCTGACGATCCTCTTCGCGACGAGCCTGCCGATCACGGCGATCATGGTTCCCGTGTACGCGCTGTTCGTGCAGGTCGACCTGATCGACACGATGCACGGCACGATCTTCTTCTTCGCCGCGTCCCAACTGCCCTTCGCCATCTGGCTGATGAAGAACTTCATGGACGGCGTCCCGAAGGAGCTGGAGGAGGCGGCATGGACGGACGGCGCGTCATCCTTCCAGTCGCTCCTCAGGATCGTCCTGCCCCTGATGGGACCGGGCGTGGCCGTGGTGACCGTCTTCTCCTTCGTCATGATGTGGGGCAACTTCTTCGTCCCCTTCATGCTCCTGCTCACCCCGGAGCAGCTGCCGGCGTCGGTCAGCATCAACGACTTCTTCGGCAACAAGGGGACGGTGGTCTACGGCCAGCTGGCAGCCTTCTCGATCATCTACTCGACACCGGTGATCCTCCTGTACGTCCTGGTCTCACGGAAGCTGGGCGGGGGCTTCGCGCTGGGCGGGGCGGTGAAGGGCTGAGCGGAGCCGCTTCCGGGCCGGACGAACACAGAACTGTGACATGAATTCGAGCCGATACGTCCCGCCCGCCCCATTCATGCCCACACATCTCCCTGGCATCGACCCCGGCACCGCACTAGCGTGCTGAACCCGCGCCATGCCCCCCACCAGCCAGGAGCCGACAGTGACCCGCCCCCTCCGCCTCGCGACGGCCGCGCTCACCGCGTCCGCAGCCCTCCTCCTGACGGCCTGCGGCAGCGACGACAAGCCCGCCGGGAACGACGACAAGATCGCGGGAGCGGAGCAGGGGGGCGAGGAGTCCTCGGCGCCGCCGAGCGAATCCCCCGCGGAGGCCACCGACCGCCCCGAGAGCAAGCTTCCGTCGGACCTCACCATGACCTTCGAGTCACCGCAGACCAGTGACCCGGTGAAGAAGGCCGTGCTCGCCGACAACGCCGAACGCATGCGCGCGGTGAACGCGGCCATTGCGGAGACGGATCCCAAGAGCGAGGGCATTGCTTTCTACAACACCGGAAAGGCCCTGGAAGCCTCGGCGACGTGGGTCGCGAAGTTCAAGGACGCCGGTCTCAGCCTCACCGGAGAGATCCGTTACTACGACCGGCAAGTGACACTCAAGGACAAGAAGACGGCCACGCTCACCTTCTGCGCCGACGAAGGAAAGGGCTACACCAAGAAGAAGTCGACCAAAAAGGTCAACAAGACGCCGGTCACGAAGAACAGCTACGTCGCGTACAACACACAGCTGATCAAGAACTCCGAGGGAACATGGCAGACCTCGCAGATCTTCTCCACGAGGGGGGCGGCTCAGTGCCAGCCATAAGAAGAGGTCCGGCCTTCGTCGCCGTGCTGGCGGGCGCGAGCATGTTGTTCGCCGCGAGCGGTTCACCCGCCTGGGCCGACATCGACCCGGGGGGCGGTGCATCCGAGACGCAGGTGGACGCGGACACCGACCAGCAGACCGTCTCCACCGTCGCGGGCGGCATCGTCTACGACCGTTCGAAGAACGGCAAGGGTGGCAACGCGGGTCCCGTCACACCGGCGACCAACTGGACGCCGCCTGCCTGCTATTACGCTCCCGCGTATTCCCCCGATCAGCTGAAGAAGAAACTGGAACCGATCTGGGCGGTCGATTCCACCGGACCGGAGTGGGACCTCTCCCAACGCAACCGATACGTCAACGGAAAGCCCTACAAGGACTTCAACAAGAAGAAGGCCGGCAAGGGATACTGGTGGGACAGCTTCATCCCGGACGGCCGGGAGAGCGCACCGGGAGCTTTCGACTGCGACAAGCCGTATTTCTGGGTCGACGAGGGTGACCCGCCCCCGGCGGACATACCCGAGGCCGTCACCCCTGAGCTCCTCGCACGCCTCGCCTACGCGGAGATCCGAGTCCCCGACACCGAGGTGGACCTGGCCCCCGAAGAGGCGACAAAGGTAAACCTGCCGACCTGGGCCTGGCTGGACAAGGCGGAGTTCAAGCCGGTCTCGGTGACGGCCTCGGTACCCGTCCTCAAAATCCACGCAACGGCGACCGCCGAACCCGTCTCCCTCAAGATCGACCCAGGCACGCCGGACGCCGAGACGTACCCCGCATCCGGCGTCTGCGAGATCGTCGACGGCAAGATCGGCGTGCCCTACGCCAAGGGCAAGTCCAAGGAAACCCCACCCTGCGGCGTGAAGTACCTCCGCTCCTCGGGCGACGGCTCGTACCCGCTGAAGGCCACGGTCACCTGGAAGATCCACTGGACGGGCACCGGCGTGGACGGCGAACGACAGCTCCCCGACGGCGAGTTCGGCGCGGAGCAGGACGTGGTCGTCCAGGAGATCCAGTCCATCAACCGCTGACCGGGCGGCCGCGCCCACCCCCGCCACCAGCGAGGAGCCGAAAGTGCCCCGCCCCCTCCACCTCGCGACGGCCGCGCTCACCGTGACCGCCGCTCTGCTTCTGGCTGCCTGCGGGAACGGTGACGGCAAGCTCACGGACAACGACGCGCTCGCGGACGCGGGCCAGGAAGGCGAGAACAAGAACTCGGCGCCGCCGACCGATTCCACCAGGACGGTGGCGGGCCGGCCGAAGATCGAGCTGCCGTCGGACCTGACGTACAAGTTCGAGTGGACCAAGCCGGGTGACAAGGTCCGCAGAACGGCGGGCCTGCTCTACTGCGAGGACCAGCGCAAGGCGCACAACAAGAGCCTCGGGACGGGGAAGACCGCGGAGGCGGCTCCCCCGTCCCAGGACGACTTCGTGCTGTACCGCAGCCGACTGCGCCTGAACAAGCAGGGCGTCTGGATCACCGGGAAGACCATGGCCGACCGCGGGAACGCCGCGTGCCGGGCGTGAGGCGCCCGCCATGGGACATCCCGGAACACCTGCTCGCCCGCTCGGTCTTCGGGCCGCTCGGCGGCATCGTGGAGATCGGCGCGGTCGCCGCGACGGGAACCCTCACGAGGTGCGGAACTTATCGCCAAGGCGGTGCGGATCGCGGTGGAGCTGCTCGCCGGAGCACTGGCCGACGCCGACCCGTGAGTACGCGCACACGCTGAAGATGCTCCTCGCCCCGTAGCCCTGGGCACCCTCCCCACGCCCCATATCCGCCTTCACGTACGCGGGTTCATTCGATAACTTCGCTCGTGCGTACGGTTACGGGCGGTGCAGGTGGGGCGGAGGAAGTCGCATGGGGGGCCATCGGCCGACGGACTGGCACGTACTCGACCTGGAGAAGGATCCGACGCCGGGTGATCCGCACCGGGTGCGGTCGCTGGCGAAGAACCTGCACGATTTCGCCGATGACGTGGGCCGTGTGCTGCGGGACATCAAGGGGATGGCGGGCGAGGACGCGATCCTGCAGTGGGCGGGCAAGACCGCGGACGCGTTCACGGAGAAGTTCGAGCACGCCCCGGACAAGCTGAAGAAGCTCAAGAAGTCCTACGAGATGGCGGGCGACGCGCTGTCCGCGTACTGGCCGGAGCTGGAGCGCGCCCAGACCCTGGCGGACAAGGCGCTGGTCAAGGGCCGCGAGGCGCAGGCGGATCTCAGCAGCGCCAAGTCCCGCCTGTCTTCCGCCGAGTCCTGGGTGGAGAAGGCGGGCAAGGAAGCCGACAAGTACCAGGACGACGGCGGCTCCAAGAGCAAGGACGTCCCCAAGCCCGACCCGGACAAGGTCAGGGCCGCCACCCGTAACGCGGCCTCCGCGGAGAAGGCGCAGAAGTCCGCGCAGGGTGATGTGGACTCAGCCAAGAGCGCGCTGGACGCGGCGAAGAAGATGGCCGAGGACGCCCGCAAGATGCGGGAGGAGGCCGCCGGGACGGCGAAGCGGAAGATCGACGAGGCCTCCGACGCGGGCATTCGGAACCGCAAGTGGTGGGAGGAGATCGGTGACTGGGTCACCGACAACTGGGACGCCATCGTCGCCGTCTGCAAGGTCGTCGTCGCCGTGGTCGGTGTCATCGCGATCATCATCGGCGGCCCGATCCTCGCCGCGATCGTCATCGTCGCCGGAGCCATCGTCCTCGCCGACACCCTCAACAAATACGCAAAAGGCCAAGCAGGCCTGATGGATGTGGCCTTCGCCGCCCTGGACTGCATACCCGGCGGCAAGGGTCTGACCACCGTCGGCAGACTGGCCAAGGGCATGAAAGGGCTGGGCAAGGCCGGCCTCAAGGGCATGGCCAAGGGCCTCAAGAACGGCCTGCGGCGCGGCGCGGACGACGTGGCCACCAGCAAGCCCGGAAAGGGCCGCTGCAAGAACGGCGACCCCATCGACATGGTCTCCGGCGAAATGATCATGGAGGAGACCGACGTCGAGCTGCCGGGCCTGCTCCCGGTCGTACTGCGGCGCACGCACTTGTCCACGTACACGTCCGGCCGGTCCTTCGGCCCGTCGTGGGCCTCCACGCTGGACGAGCGCCTCGAACTCGACCACGAGGGCGCGGTGTTCGCCACCGAGGACGGCATGATCCTCACCTATCCGGTGCCCGAACCCGGCACCTCCGTCATGCCCTTGCACGGACCGCGCCTGCCCCTCGACTGGGAGGGCACCCCCGGCGCTCCGATCCGTATCACCGACCCCACCACCGGCCTCACCCGCTGCTTCACGCCCGCCGCCCGAGCCGCCGGGAACGACGAGCCGTTCACCCTGCCGCTCACCGCGATCTCGAACCGCAACGGCCACCGCATCGACTTCGACCGCGCCGCCGATGGCACCCCTGTCGCCGTACGCCACTCCGGCGGCTACCACATCGACGTCGACACCGACCGAGGTCGGGTCACCGCGCTGCGCCTGCGCGATCCCGAGGCGGGATCCGTCGGCACCACGCTGCTGCGTTACCGGTACGACGCCGACGGCAACCTCGGCGAGGTCTTCAACTCCTCCGGTTCGCCCTTCAGGTTCACCTATGACGAACATGCCCGCGTCACCTCATGGACCGACCGAAACGGTTCCTGGTACCGCTTCACGTACGACGACCACGACCGTTGCATACGCGGCGAGGGCATTGACTCCATCCTCAGTTGCACGATCACCTACGACACGGACGAAAGAGAGACTCGATACACCAACTCCCTGGGCCACACCACCAAGTACGTCCACAACGAGCTGCTGCAGCGCACGGCGGTCACCGACCCCCTTGGGCACACGACCCGCAGTTCCTGGGACCGGTACAACCGCCTCCTCTCCTTCACGGATCCGCTGGGCGGCAGCACGACCTTCGACTACGACGAGTCGGGCGATCTCGTCGCGGTCCACCACCCCGACGGGACGGCCGAGAGAGCCGAGTACAACGAGTGGCATCAGCCGGTCACCACCGTCGGCAGGGACGGAGCGGTCTGGCGGCACGCTTATGACGAGCGGGGCAACCGGGTCCGGACGACCGACCCGGCGGGCTTCACCACTTGTTACGCATACGACGACCGCGGCTGCCCCAGCGCGGTAACCGACCAGCTGAACCGCACCAGCCTTTTCGAGTCCGACGCGGCGGGGCTGCTGGTCGGCGCGACGGACCCACTCGGGAACACCGCCCGCGTCGAACGTGACGCCTTCGGGCGGGCCGCGCTGGTCGTCGACGCCTTGGGCCGCCGTACCCGCACGGGGTGGACGCCCGAGGGCAAGCTGGAATGGCGCGAGGAAGCAGACAGCGGTAGTCGTGCACGGTGGGTGTGGGACGGCGAGGGCAACCTCCTCGAACACCGCGACGCGGTGGGGCGCCTCACACGGTTCGACACAGGCGCTTTCGACCTGCCCGCCGGCCGGACAGGGCCGGACGGCAAGAGTTACCGCTTCACCTACGACACCGAGATGCGCCTGGTCCAGGTGGCGGATCCGCAGGGGCTCTGCTGGACCTACGTCTACGACGAAGCCGGGCGCCTCGTCTCCGAGACCGATTTCAACGGGAGAACACTCGCCTACGCCCACGACAGTGCCGGCCGTCTCAGCGCACGCACCAACGCCGGAAGCGAGACCGTCTCGTTCACTCGTGACGCCATGGGCCGCACCATCGCCCAGACCACCGCGGACGGCACCACGACGTACGCATACGACGCCGCTGGGCGCCTGATTCATGCCAACAACGGCGGGGTCGATCTCCGCTTGGAGCACAACCTCCTCGGGCACGTCACAACCGAAGACATCGACGGGCGTCTCACGGCCTACACGTATGACGCACTCGGCCGTCGTACGGCTCGCAGAACCCCCGGCGGGCACGTCTCGGAATGGTCCTTCGACGACGCCGACAGGCCGTGTCTTCTCTCGTCCGCCGGCCGGACCCTGGCCTTCGACCACGACGCCGTGGGCCGCGAGGTCAGCAGACGCCACGGCGACGTCTACACACTCACACAGTTCTGGGACTCTGCCGACCGGCTCATCGGACAGACGGCGACGGCGCACCCGGAGGGCTCCGGAAGGCTCCTTCAAGAGCGCGCGTACACCTATGAACAGGATGGGCGACTCGCCGAGCTCAGAGACCACCTGTCGGGCACGTACCGTTTCATGTCGGGAGCCGACGGCCGCACCACGGCGGTCACCGCGGCGGGCTGGACCGAGCAGTACGCGTACGACACGACCGGCAACCTCACGCACGCAGAGTCTCCCTACGGCCGCACCGCGCAGGGCTCGTCCAGTGCCGGTGCCCGGGAGTTCGTCGGCACGGTGATCCGGCGCGCGGGCCGCACCGTCTACGAGCACGACGCGCAGGGCCGTCTGACCCGCAAGTCCCGTCGGCTGCTGAACGGCCGGACACGCACCTGGACCTACACCTGGAACGCCGAAGACCGACTGGTCGAGACGGCCACTCCCGACGGGCAGCACTGGCGGTACCTCTACGATCCGGTCGGCCGCAGGGTCGCCAAGCGGTGCGTGGGCGCGTCCGGAGACACGCTGCAGGAGATCCGGTTCAGCTGGGACGGCACACGCCTCGCCGAACAGGTGGACAGCGGCGGTTCCGTGACGACCTGGGACTACACGCCGGGAAGCCACAAGCCGGTGGCTCAGACGGTGTACGGCGACGAGACGGACGCCCGCTTCTATTCCATCGTCGCCGACCTCGTGGGAACTCCGAAGGAACTGATCGACGAGACGGGCGAGATCGTCTGGCGGCACAGGGCAACTGCCTGGGGCAGCACGCTCCCCGCCGAGCCGGGGCCGGTCGACTGTCCGTTGCGCTTTCCCGGCCAGTACGCCGACGCCGAGACCGGACACCACTACAACTACCACCGGCATTACGACCCGGAGACGGCCCGGTACATCTCGCCCGACCCGCTCGGCCTCGAACCCGCTCCGAACCACCACGCCTATGTCGCGTCGCCGGACCGGACGTCCGATCCTCTGGGGCTGGCCCCGGAAGAGTGCGTACCGGAAGGAATGGATCCGGAGTTTCCGACCATTCGCCTCGAAAACTACCGAGGAAGGTTCCAGGCGTCGCTCGCCCGCGACGGCCGTCAGCGCCTGCCCAGGGACTGGGACGCCCACCATGCCATACCTCAGGAGTATCGTGGCCACCCCGAGTTCACCGACTTCGACTTTGACCACCCATCGAACATGAGGGGAATTCTGGGCAGCAGGTCAGGGGGGCGGACCACAAATCACCATCAGGACATAACCAACCACTGGGCAGATTTCCGAGCAGCCAACCCAAATGCAACGAGAGCTGAGATCGAGAGTTTCAGCCGGACGATCGATGAGGGATTCCGTGACTATTACTGGTGAGTGGATCGAAGGCTGGGTCAGCCGGATGGAGGGGTACGCCACCTCCTTCACCGAGCAGTTCGAGCGGAAGTTCGGATACCCGCCGGACGAGAACTTCGTGGCGAGGGCTGCCGAACCTTCCCCAGCCCTCGACGAGTTGTCCGCTGCCGAAGGGGTGCCTCAAGACCTCGTCGCCTTCTACCAGAAGGTGGCCGAGGTGAGTCTCCCCGACTTGGAATCGGGATTCTTCATCCACCCGGTGGGTCACACCCTCTCCGGAATGCGGGGCGATCTGCCGACCAGGATCATGGGCAGCCGCGAGGACTCCGTCATTGTTTTCGGCTCGGACGGCGGGGGCTCGCTCTACGCACTGAGCGGCACCGACGGGTCGACCGTCTACCGGCTTCCACCGTCCCGAGTCGAAGGCGGTGTCTATTCAGAGGGCACCGCCCCGTGCGAAATCATGGCATCGACACTCGCTGATCACCTGTCGGCAGTCGAAAGCGAGCTGGAAAGCCACCTCGACCCGACCGCCTGAAGTCGCCCCGTTTCCAGTCGGGTCGGATACAGCTCATCCGGGAGTGCGGGCGGGCGACGGAGGAACTGCTCGGAGCGTGCCGACGTACGGGCCCCTGTGCCGTCGCCCGGCCCCCGTACCTTCCCACCAATCCGCAACCTCGTAGAAACACACCGTAGTCACCACCCCCGGCGGCGCCTACGGTGTGCCCGTGCAATCGAGCCAACCCGGTCAGCCGCCGCACCGGCCCACGCCCCCTTTCAACTTCCCCGCCGCCCGGCGCCTGCGGGAGGCGCTGGGGATGGCCCACGGGCACGTCGCCTACGGGCTGCGGGCCAGTTACGGACTCACGTACATCACCGCCGACACCGTCGCCGCCTGGGAGCGCGGGCTCGCCTCGCCCACGTCCGCCGAGCTCACCGCGCTGGCCGCGACCCTGTGGTGCTCCCCCGGGGAGCTCATGGGCGCCGCGCGGACCCTGCGCGAGCACCGCGTCGCCCGCGGGCTCGCGCCGGAGGACGTCGCCCGTCAGGCCGGCGTGGAGATCCAGGCGTATCTGCGCATGGAGGAGACCGACACCTGGCGCGGGAACGAACGGCAGTCCGAGGCCCTCGCCCGGGTCCTCCAGCTCTCCGTGCCCGACTTCGTCACCGTCACCGGCCGGGCCGAGCCCCTCGCCGAGCTGCTGCGCAGCGCCGTCACCACCCGGTGGCAGGGGTACGTGCGGCCCGTCGGCAAGCTGCTGCCCCTGGAGAAGCGGCACGTCGAGGACGTGCTGCGGCAGCTGCACGAGGACTACCAGTCCCGGATGGCGCGGACGCTGAGCTGGGGCGGCGGGGCCGGTTCGGACGCGTCCGGGGAGGCCGGTCGGGACTTCCTGGAGCGGATCCTGGAGCATTTCTGGGCGCTGGCCCGGGGCGGCGGCCGGACCTGATCATCGCCGGGCCGCCACCGCCCCCGAACCGTCCCCGAAGAAGCGCTAGAAGACCGACTCCGCCTCGTCCATCCGGTCCTTCGGGACCGTCTTCAGCTCCGTGACCGCCTCCGCGAGCGGCACCATCGTGATGTCCGTGCCGCGCAGCGCCGTCATCTTGCCGTACTCGCCGCGGTGCACCGCCTCCACCGCGTGCCAGCCGAAGCGGGTCGCGAGGACGCGGTCGTACGCGGTGGGGGTGCCGCCGCGCTGGACGTGGCCGAGGATGACCGGCTTGGCCTCCTTGCCGAGGCGGGCCTCCAGCTCGTACGCGAGCGCCGTGCCGATGCCCTGGAAGCGCTCGTGGCCGAACTGGTCGATGGCGCCCTTGCCGTAGTTCATGGTGCCGTCCAGCGGGTGCGCGCCCTCGGCGACGCAGATCACCGCGAACTTCTTGCCGCGCGAGAAGCGCTCCTCGACCAGGGCGACCAGGTCGGCGGGGTCGAAGGGGCGCTCGGGCAGGCAGATGCCGTGCGCGCCGCCGGCCATGCCGGACTCCAGGGCGATCCAGCCCGCGTGGCGGCCCATGACCTCCACCACCATCACGCGCTGGTGGGATTCCGCCGTGGTCTTGAGGCGGTCCATCGCCTCCGTGGCCACGCCGACGGCCGTGTCGAAGCCGAAGGTGCGGTCCGTGGAGGAGATGTCGTTGTCGATGGTCTTGGGGACGCCGACGACCGGCACGCCCGCGTCGGCCAGCATGCCCGCCGCCGTGAGGGTGCCCTCGCCGCCGATCGGGATGAGCGCGTCGAAGCCGCTCCTCTCGATCAGGTCCTTGGCGTTGTCGCAGGCCGCGCGGAACCGGCCGCGCTCCAGGCGGGAGGAGCCGAGGATGGTGCCGCCCCGGGCCAGGATGCCGCTGACGGCGTTCAGGTCGAGGGGGCGGTAGCGCCCGTCGAGCAGGCCCGCGTAGCCGTCCTCGAAGCCGATGACCTCGTCGCCGTAGTGCGTCACGGCGCGGTGTACGACCGACCGGATCACTGCGTTGAGGCCGGGGCAGTCGCCGCCCGCGGTGAGAATTCCGATACGCATCGCGCTGTGTCTCCTGCTCGCTACTGGTACTTGTGAGCCGGTCCGATTGTTCCACGGCCGGAAGGGGGTCGCCGCTCACACCTGTCCGACGGATGTCTGTCCGATCCAGGGGCAGGGGTGGGGCAGAGGCTCCGGGGCCCGTCGCGCCAGGGCTTCGTCCGGCGGGCGACTTAGCCAGCCGCAGAGGTATTGTCAAGAGGGCACAGCCGCGATATCAGGTAATTTGTCCAGCTCGATGGGGTACCCCACAAACCCCGGCAAGCAAGCAAGCAAGCGGGCGAGCGAGCGAGCAGGCAAGCAGGAAGAAGGGAAGAGCACGGGTGACGCGCAGCGTGTACGTGACCGGGATCGACCGGGGAGACGGTCGCCAGGTCGTCGAACTGGGAGTCATGGAGCTCCTCACCCGCCAGGTCGACCGGGTCGGTGTCTTCCGGCCGCTCGTCCACGACGGCCCCGACCGCCTCTTCGACCTGCTGCGGGCCCGCTACCGCCTCTCGCAGGACGCCGCGACCGTGTACGGCATGGACTACCACGAGGCGTCCGCGCTCCAGGCCGAGCAGGGCACCGACGAACTGGTCTCGCAGCTCGTGGACCGGTTCCACCGGGTCGCGAGGGATTATGAAGTCGTTCTCGTGCTGGGGACCGACTTCGCCGCCACCCAGCTGCCCGACGAGCTCGCGCTGAACGCCCGCCTCGCCAACGAGTTCGGTGCCTCCGTGCTCCCCGTGGTCGGCGGCAAGAACCAGACCGCCGAGTCGGTGCGCGCCGAGACGCGGAACGCCTATCGCGCGTACGACTCGCTGGGCTGCGACGTCCTCGCGATGATCACGAACCGGGTGGCCCCCGCCGACCGGGACGAGATCCACGAGCGGCTGAGGGCCAGCCTCCCCGTGCCCTGTTACGTGCTGCCGGACGAGGCCGCGCTCTCCGCGCCGACGGTCGCGCAGATCACCCACGCCCTCGGCGGCCGCGTGCTGCTCGGCGACGACTCGGGGCTCGCGCGCGACGCCCTGGACTTCGTCTTCGGCGGCGCCATGCTGCCGAACTTCCTGAACGCCCTGACGCCGGGCTGCCTGGTGGTCACCCCCGGCGACCGCGCCGACCTCGTGGTGGGCTCGCTCGCCGCGCACAGCGCCGGTACGCCGCCCATAGCCGGCGTCCTGCTGACCCTGAACGAGCAGCCGGGCCCCGAGATCCTGACCCTCGCCGACCGCCTCGCCCCCGGCACCCCGGTCGTCGCGGTCTCCGGCGGCTCCTTCCCCACGGCGGCCGAGCTCTTCGCGCTTGAGGGGAAGCTGAACGCGGCGACGCCCCGCAAGGCGGAGACCGCGCTCGGCCTCTTCGAGCGGTACGTCGACACCGCGGACCTCCTGGGCCGCGTCTCGGCGCCCAGCAGCGACCGGGTCACGCCGATGATGTTCGAGCACAAGCTCCTGGAGCGGGCCCGCTCCGACATGCGTCGCGTCGTGCTGCCCGAGGGCACCGAGGAGCGGGTGCTGCGCGCCGCCGACGTGCTGCTGCGCCGCGGCGTCTGCGACCTGACCCTGCTCGGCCCGGTCGAGCAGATCCGCAAGAAGGCCGCCGACCTCGGCGTGGACCTCGCCGACTCCGAGCTCATCGACCCGCAGACCTCCGAGCTGCGGGACCGTTTCGCCGCGAAGTACGCCGAGCTGCGCGCCCACAAGGGCGTCACCGTCGAGCTCGCGTACGACGTGGTGGCCGACGTGAACTACTTCGGCACGCTGATGGTCCAGGAGGGCCTCGCCGACGGCATGGTGTCGGGCTCCGTGCACTCGACGGCGGCGACCATCCGCCCGGCCTTCGAGATCATCAAGACCAAGCCGGACGCCTCGATCGTCTCCTCCGTCTTCTTCATGTGCCTCGCCGACAAGGTGCTCGTGTACGGCGACTGCGCGGTCAACCCGGACCCGAACGCCCCGCAGCTCGCGGACATCGCCGTGCAGTCGGCTTCCACCGCCGAGCAGTTCGGTGTCGAGCCGCGGATCGCGATGCTCTCGTACTCGACGGGCACGTCCGGCTCGGGCGCGGACGTCGACAAGGTGCGCGAGGCCACCGAGCTGGTGCGCGGCCAGCGCCCCGACCTGAAGATCGAGGGGCCGATCCAGTACGACGCCGCCGTGGAGCCGTCGGTCGCGGCCACCAAGCTGCCCGACTCGGACGTCGCGGGCCAGGCCAGCGTACTGATCTTCCCCGACCTGAACACCGGCAACAACACCTACAAGGCCGTGCAGCGCTCGGCCGGCGCGATCGCCGTCGGCCCGGTCCTGCAGGGCCTGCGCAAGCCGGTGAACGACCTGTCCCGGGGCGCGCTCGTCCAGGACATCGTCAACACCGTCGCCATCACGGCGATCCAGTCCCAGGCCCAGCCGCCGAACCAGTAACCCCACAGAAGGTGTCTCGATCAGTGACCGCCACGCGCGTACTCGTCCTCAACTCCGGCTCGTCGTCGGTGAAGTACCAGCTCCTCGACATGCGTGACAGCTCACGTCTCGCCGTCGGCCTGGTCGAGCGGATCGGCGAGGAGACCTCCCGGCTCAAGCACACCCCGCTGACCGGCGGCGGCGCCGAGTCCCGTGAGCGCGAGGAGCCGATAGCGGACCACGAGGCGGCGCTGCGGGCCGTCGCCGACGAGCTGTCCGCCGACGGGCTCGGCCTCGACTCCCCCGAGCTGGCCGCGATCGGCCACCGGGTGGTGCACGGCGGTCTGAAGTTCACGCAGCCGACGGTGATCGACGACGCGGTGCTCAAGGAGATCGAGCGGCTCGTCCCGGTGGCGCCGCTGCACAACCCGGCCAACATCACCGGCATCCGCACGGCCCGGGCACTCCGCCCCGACCTGCCGCAGGTCGCCGTCTTCGACACGGCGTTCCACACGACGATGCCGGAGTCCGCGGCGCGCTACGCGATCGACGTGGCGACGGCCGACGAGCACCGCGTGCGGCGCTACGGCTTCCACGGCACGTCCCACGCGTACGTCTCGCGCGCGACCGCGAAGCTGCTCGGCAAGGCGCCCGAGGACGTGAACGTCATCGTGCTGCACCTGGGCAACGGCGCGTCGGCGAGCGCGGTGCGGGGCGGGCGTTGTGTCGACACGTCGATGGGGCTCACGCCGCTTGAGGGGCTCGTCATGGGTACCCGGTCCGGTGACATGGACCCGGCGGTGATCTTCCATCTCGCCCGGGTCGGCGGAATGTCCATCGACGAGATCGACATTCTGCTCAACAAGAAGAGCGGTCTGATCGGCCTCTGCGGCGACAACGACATGCGGGAGATCAGGCGCCGTATCGACGCCGGTGACGAAGAGGCGGCACTCGCTTTCGACATCTACATCCACCGTTTGAAGAAGTACATCGGCGCGTATTACGCGGTGCTCGGCCGGGTGGACGCCATCGTGTTCACCGCCGGGGTCGGCGAGAACGCCGCTCCGGTGCGGGAGGCCGCGATGGCGGGCCTGGAGGAGCTGGGGCTCGCGGTGGACGGCGCGCTCAATTCCGTACGTTCCGACGAAGCCCGGCTCATTTCGCCGGAGTACGCGCGCGTGGCCGTCGCCGTGGTGCCCACCGACGAAGAACTGGAGATCGCCGATCAGACGTATGCATTGGTCAGCGACCGCAACGCCTGAGCGCACAGCCGCCCATTTGTAGATTCCACCAGACGGAATATTCCGTAGCGAAACAAACCGATAGGATCGCCCCATGCGCCGTTCCAAAATCGTCTGCACGCTGGGCCCCGCCGTCGACTCCGAAGAGCAGCTCGTCTCGCTGATCGAGGCCGGCATGAACGTGGCCCGCTTCAACTTCAGCCACGGCACGCACGCCGAGCACCAGGGGCGGTACGACCGCGTCCGCTCGGCCGCCGCGAAGACCGGCCGTGCCGTCGGCGTCCTCGCCGACCTCCAGGGGCCGAAGATCCGTCTGGAGACCTTCGCCGAGGGACCCGTCGAGCTGGTGCGCGGTGACGAGTTCACCATCACCACCGAGGACGTCCCCGGCGACAAGTCGATCTGCGGCACGACCTACAAGGGTCTGCCGGGCGACGTCTCCAAGGGCGACCAGATCCTGATCAACGACGGCAACGTCGAGCTGCGCGTCGTCGAGGTGGACGGCCCGCGCGTGAAGACGATCGTCGTCGAGGGCGGTGTCATCTCCGACCACAAGGGCATCAACCTGCCCGGCGCGGCCGTGAACGTGCCCGCGCTCTCCGAGAAGGACATCGACGACCTCCGCTTCGCCCTGAAGATGGGCTGCGACATGGTCGCCCTGTCCTTCGTGCGCGACGCCAACGACGTCAAGGACGTCCACAAGGTGATGGACGAGGAGGGCCGCCGGGTCCCCGTCATCGCCAAGGTGGAGAAGCCGCAGGCCGTCGCCAACATGGAGGGCGTCGTCGCGGCGTTCGACGCCGTGATGGTGGCCCGTGGCGACCTCGCCGTCGAGTACCCGCTCGAAAAGGTCCCGATGGTGCAGAAGCGCCTCGTGGAGATGTGCCGCCGCAACGCCAAGCCGGTGATCGTCGCGACCCAGATGATGGAGTCGATGATCACCAACTCGCGCCCCACGCGCGCCGAGGCGTCCGACGTCGCCAACGCCATCCTGGACGGTGCCGACGCGGTCATGCTGTCGGCCGAGTCGAGCGTCGGCGCGTACCCGATCGAGACCGTCAAGACGATGTCGAAGATCGTCACCGCGGCCGAGGAGGAGCTGCTCTCCAAGGGGCTGCAGCCGCTCGTGCCGGGCAAGAAGCCGCGTACGCAGGGCGGTTCGGTGGCCCGTGCCGCCGCCGAGATCGCCGACTTCCTGGGTGGCAAGGCCCTGGTGGCCTTCACCCAGTCCGGCGACACGGCCCGCCGCCTCTCCCGCTACCGCGCGGCCCAGCCGATCCTGGCCTTCACCACGGACGAGGCGACCCGCAACCAGCTGACGCTGAGCTGGGGCGTGGACACCTACGTCGTGCCGCACGTCGACAACACCGACGCTATGGTCGAGCTCGTCGACGCCGAGTTGATCAAGCTCAACCGCTTCAACGACGGCGACACGGTCGTCATCACCGCAGGTTCGCCCCCCGGCGTCCCGGGCACCACCAACATGGTCCGGGTGCACCACCTGGGCGGCGGCGACCGCGACTGACGCCGGTCCGCCCGCACGCGAACGGCGAGGGCGCCCCCTGGTTCAGGGGGCGCCCTCGCCGTATGTGCGCGCGGCCGTCGGGCCTCAGGCGTCAGCGGGTGATCGTCTGCTCCAGGCCCGGCACCTTCAGGGTGCCGCCGAACTGGGCCGCCTGAAGGACCTTCACCTTGGTGAAGTACGCGATGGGGACGTTCAGCGGCGGCGGGTGCTCGGGGTCGAAGACGATCGGGATCAGGCCGAACAGGTTGCCCTGCAGCCGCTCCGTGTACATGATCGTCTGCCCGTCGCGGATCGTGGACGTGGAGCCCTCCTCCGCCCTGATGTGGTACTTCGAGCCGTCGGGGCCCGGGGCGATCTGGTGCAGGTCACCGATGTCCGTGCCGTTGTCCACGGTGAACTTCAGCGCCTGCTTCTTCTTGCCGCCTGCCGTCGTCAGGTTCACGACGCCCTTGTAGTCCAGGCCCTTGAGGAGCAGAGAGCTGGCCTCAAGCTCCCACGGGTCGTCCGGGATCGGGACGGGCGTCTGCTCGGCCTCGCCGTCGACCTTCTTCTCGACCACGCACGGGAACGGCTTCTTGCCGTCCGCGTCCGGGGCCGTCGGGTCCGTGACCTCGTCGCCCTCGGCGTCGTCCTTCGCCTCGTCGCTGTCGGGGTCGGGGTCGGCGTCGGTCTCGTCCTTCGCCTCGTCCTCGGTCTTGTCGACCGTGTCCTTCGCGCCGTCGACGGGCTCGGTGACCTTGTCCTTCGTGTTCTCGACCGTGTCCTTGGCCGTGTCCTCGGGCGACGCGGCCTTCTCCGAGTCGGAGGGCGTCGGCTTCGGGCTCGGGGTCTCCTTGTCCTCGGGGGCGTCGGGGGCGTCGGGCGTGAAGACGTCCTTGAGCGCGTCCCCGACACCCAGCGGGTCCCAAGGGTTCCTGGTCTTGGAGGGCGAGGGGTCGGGCGCCGGCTCCTCGGCCGCGTCCTTGTCCTTCTCGTCCGCGGAGGGCGAGGTGGACCCGGCGTCGCCGTCCGAGCCGGCCTTGTCGTCCGGGTCGGTCCTCGTGCCGTCGGAGGGCGAGGGGGTCGGACCGGGCTCGGTGGTGTCCTTGCCCGGCTCGTCCCGGTCGGCCTTCTCCTCGTCGGCCTTCTTCTTGGCGTCCGCGGTGTCCTTGGCGTCCTTGGCGTCCTTGGCGTCCTTCGCCTCCTCCTCGACGGACTTGGAGGCGTCGTCCGGCGCCGTGACACACGGGCCGTCCCGGAAGGGGTTCTTGGGAACGCCCGGCTTCGCCTGCGCGAGCGTCGGGGTCAGGCCCATGCCCATGAGGACCGCGCTCGGCATGGCCGCGAGGGCTATCGCCTTGCCCGCGGGCATCTGCAGACGGGTGAGCAGCGGCTTCCTGGGGGCCGCGTGACGCGGCCCGGATCTCGCACGGGACTCCCCCGCGGAGTCCTCGTGGTGGACCTCGTCAGCCTGCACGGTGCCTCCCGTTCGTCCCGTCCACCGGGCTCGTTCCTGACAGATCGTCGGCAGCGCTCGCACCGTCCACTCCGTTCGGGCCGCCGGCGACCGCGGGCTCGGGCGCCCTGCCCGGCCGCCCCTTCGCGCCCTTCGCGGGTACGCTCCCGGGCTCGCCCCAGGCGATGCCGAGGGCGCCGCCGATCAGCGCCAGCAGGAAGCCGATGAGGAAGCCGCCGATGTTGGAGACGACCAGGGAGACCAGGGCGAGCAGGATCGCCGCGACGCCCGCGAAGACCCGCGTGTGCACCTGGAACCACATGGTCAGACCGAGCACCATCAGGAGTACGCCGATGATCAGCGAGCCCGCTCCCGCCGTCGTGGCCAGGGCCAGCGTCAGGTTGCCGAGCTTGATGTTGCCGTAGGGCAGGTAGGCGATCGGCACGCCGCCAAGGATGGTGAGGAGGCCTGCCCAGAACGGGCGGGAGCCCCGCCAGGCCCGGAACTTCCCGCGGTAGACCTTGAGGAAGTGTTCGTTCGGCCCCGGTGACTTGGCGCTCATGGGAAAACAGCTCCTTGGAACCGGCGGTACGTGAATTCGGTGTAGCTCTGTGGTGGCGGGCGGGAGAGTCGTTCTCCGCGCCCGCCGGGCCAGTCGCTGTCCCGTGCCCGCCCTGACGGGCCGGCGGGTCAAGGACTCAGCGAGTGCTCAAGCGGGTGCTTAGAAGCACTCCTTCTTGCCCTTGTGCAGCTTCATGTTGAGGCCGCTCAGCTTGAAGGTGCCCGCGCTGGTCGCCCAGGCCGTCTGCTCGATGTCCCGCAGGATGGCGCGGTCGGCCTCCTGGGCGAAACCGTTCGGGTTCGCCTGCTCCTTGCCGCCCTTCATGCCGGGGCCCTTGGTGGAGGACCCGGCCGCGACACCGATGTTGATGTTCCTGAACTCGGCGTCGGCCTTCAGCTGCGCCACGTCGATGTACAGGTTCTTGGCCTTGACGGGCGTCTTGCCGCCGCCCGCCCGCAGCTGGAGCGTGACATCGCCGAGCACCGGGATGTGCGTCACGACGGACTGGCACATGTTGGTGATGTCGGCCTTCTTGAACGCCGAGACCGACACGGGGTGGGCGGCCTTCTTGCCCTCCATGTCGACACCGACGTCAACACCGCCGTACTGGACCATTCCACGGCCGTCGAGCTTGTCGGCCGACACCTTGAACGACTGGCCGGACACGCTGAACGATGCCGCGAGCGCGCCCTGCGAGAGGGCGACACCTATCGCGGCGGTAGCCGCGACGCTCGGCACCATGACTACGGCGAACCGCTTCCATCTGGTCCCGCCACGAGCCACAGATTCCATGACTTTCCTCCTTCTCGGACGTACATCTCCGGCCCTGACTGCTCCCTTTCGGGCGGCTCAGCCGGGCAGGGATGGGAGAAGTGCTACGTCCTCGGGAAGGAGAGCGCCCGCATCGGAGGCGCGCAACCGCACCACGTTCACCGGCGATCACCCCCGAGCGACAACCACTGGTCGCGCCTGACGCATCACGCACAACCTCACGGACAGGCCCTGCCGGGAGCGGCAGAGACCCCCCTGTCCAGACCGGCGACGGCGTCACCGGCCTGCTCGGTGGGGACCCGGAAGGCCCGCTCCCGACTGGCTTTCGGGTTGCGGGTCATCGGACCGAGCGTGGCCGATCGTGGTGCATTCTCGGCCCCCGCACAAGGGGGTTCGTTACTGGCTAGTAACGGCCCGATAACCGAAGCGCGACCGCCCGGTATCGGTCGGGCACGGACGGTGGCTCAAAGAGGCGGCACAGAACGGGGCATCAGCGGGCGTAACAGCCCAGAGGGATACCGATGTCTTACTCCAAGTAACAGTGGCCGCGTTTGCCAAGTTTTGGCAAAGCGCGGCCACTGTGGTGCCTCGGGAACAGACTTTTCACTCCGGCATCACAGCGCCCCGCGTTTAGGGACTGGTCAGCCGACGGGCCGGTGTGCGAACCGGCCGGGGGTGGTGCGGACGGATCAGAAGAGGACCCGGGCGAGCGCGGTGCGTGCCGCCGTCACCCGCGGGTCCTCGCCGCCCACGACCTCGAAAAGTTCGAGGAGCCGCACCCGCGCGGCGTCCCGGTCGTCGCCCGCGGTGCGCCGCACCGTGTCGATGAGCCGCCCGAAGGCGTCCTCGACGTGACCGCCCACCAGATCCAGGTCGGCCGCGGCGATCTGCGCCCGCACGTCCGCCGGATTGTCGGCGGCGTCCTTGCGGACCGCCTGCGGGTCGAGACCCTGGACGCGCTGGAGCAACTCGGCCTGCGCGAGCCCGAGTTTGGCCTCCGTGTTGGCCGGGTCGTCGCTGAGCACGTTCTTGTACGCCTGTACGGCACCGGCGAGATCGCCCGCGTCCAGCGCCTGTACGGCCGCTTCGAGCAGGGCGTCGTAAGGGCCGGCCGGCACCTCGGCGGGCGCGGGGGCCTGCTGCCCCTGCGCGTCGGCGTCGACCACCAGGCCGGTCAGGCCGAAGCGCTCCTCGCCGACCTGGATGAGCTGGTCCAGGGTCTGGCGGATCTGCGCCTCGGGGGCGGCGCCCTGGAAGAGGGGCAGGGCCTGTCCGGCCACCACCGCGAAGACGGCCGGGATCCCCTGGACCCCGAACTGCTGCATCAGCATCTGGTTCGCGTCGACATCGATCTTGGCAAGGAGGAAACGGCCGTTGTACTCCTGCGCGAGGCGCTCCAGGAGGGGGCCCAGCTGCTTGCACGGCTCGCACCACTCGGCCCAGAAGTCGATGACGACCGGAACCTCGGTGGAGCGCTGCAGGACCTGGCTCTCGAAGCCCGCCTCGTCGACATCGATGACGAGGGAGGCCGGGGACACCGCGGCGCCCGCCGCGCCCCCGCCCTGCCGCGCCGCTTCGGCGCGCGCCTGCTCCGCCTTCGCCTTGGCCTCCTGGGCCGCCTTCACCGCGGCGAGGTCGACGACTCCGCTCATGGACATGTTCCGTGGCTGCATGAGTACATCCTCCCCCAACGCGTGCGGGAACCGCGCCCGTCCGGGTACCCCCGCCGGATTGCGGGGCCGCGGGCGGCACGGTTCGAGGCTCCGGTGAAGGCCGGAGGTCCGGTGTGTGGCCCGGGGTCCCCACCCCGTGCCGGTGATCGTGCTGCGTGGTTGTCTCTCGTGGCTTTCGCTACGGGTCGTAGCGTAACTGCCCCGTCGCCGCCTGGGGAAGCGCCCTTCGGTGACCTCGCTCACTCCGCACCCCGGACGGCCGCGTACCGGCCGGTATGGTCGCGGCCATGCAGAGCCGTACGTCCACCACTCCACCCGCCCGCACCGGCGGCCGCCCGCGCAGCGCGACCGCCGACGCCGCGATCCTGGAGGCGACCCGGCAGGGCCTCGTCGAGCTGGGCTGGTCCAAGCTGACGCTCGGCGCCGTCGCCACGCGCGCGGGCGTCGCGAAGACGACCCTGTACCGGCGCTGGGCGGGCAAGAGCGAGCTGGTCGTCGACGCGGTGGCGGAGCTCTTCGACGAGCTGGAACTCCCGGACCGGGGCAGCCTGGCCGCCGACATCGAGGGCGTCGTCCTGCAGTTCGCGGTGCTGCTCGGGCGGCCCGAGACGAAGACCGCGCTGATGGCCGTGGTCGCGGAGTCCACGACGGACGAGCCGCTGCGGGACCGCATCCGCGCGTCCATCGTCGACCGCCAGAAGCGGCTGGTCCTCGCGGGCCGCGAGCGGGCGCAGGCGCGCGGCGAACTCCCTCCCGAGCCCGACCCGCTGACCGCGTCCCACACGGCCGACCTCATCTTCGACGTGATCGCCGGCGCGGTGGTGCACCGCGCCCTGGTCAGCGCGGAACCGGTGGACGAGGAGTGGGCCCGCCGCTTCACGCTACTGCTCCTGGGCGGCTTGGCAGCGGCAGCGGCGCAGGCGTGAAGTCTCCGGTGCCGGGGCGCCCCGTCAGGGGCGCGGGGAACTGCGCGACCAGCCCCCACCGCCCCGCACCCGAAGCTCAGACCTGATACCGCTCAGGCGCAAAGAGGCCCAAGTTCTCGGCGACCCAGGCCGAGGTGTGCTTCAAGCCCTCCGCGAGGGAGACCTCCGGAACCCACCCCGCCCACTCCCGGGCCCGGGAGTTGTCCGACAGCAACCTCTCCACCTCGCTCCCGGAGGGCCGCAGCCGCGCCGGGTCGACGACCACGGACGCCTCCCGCCCCGACGCCGCGATCAGCGCCTCCGCGAGGTCGCCGATGGAGATCTCCCGGCCCACGCCGAGATTGACCGCGTGGCCGAGCGCCCGGTCGGCGACCGCCATCGCCATGAAGCCCCGCGCCGTGTCCGTCACGTACGTGAAGTCCCGCGTGGGGGTCAGCGACCCCAGCTTGATCTCGCGGGCGCCCGCGTGGAGTTGGGCGAGGATCGTGGGGATGACGGCGCGGGCCGACTGCCGCGGACCGTACGTGTTGAAGGGGCGTACCACCGTCACCGGCAGCTCGAAGGCGTGCCAGTGCGAGAGCGCCATCATGTCGGCGCCGATCTTCGACGCGGAGTACGGGGACTGCGGCTGGAGCGGGTGGGCCTCGCTGATCGGCGCCGTCAGCGCGGTCCCGTACACCTCACTCGTGGACGTGTGCACCATGCGCCGCACGGAGTGCCGTCGGCACGCCTCCGCGACGTTCTCCGTGCCGACCACGTTCGTCTGGACGTACGCGCCCGGGGAGTCGTACGAGTACGGGATGCCGATCAGCGCGGCGAGGTGGAAGACGGTGTCGCACCCGGCGACCGCGTCCATCACGCGACCCGGGTCCCGTACGTCCCCCGCGATCATCTCGACCCGCGGGTCCCCGAGGAGGTGGGCGAGGTGCCCCTTCTCGGCGTACGGCTTGTAGTGCACGAAGGCACGGACCTTCGCGCCCGCTGCCAGGAGCAGGTCGACGAGCGTCGAGCCGATGAAGCCTTCGGCGCCGGTGACGAGGACGGTGCGGTCCTGCCAGGAGAAGGGGGTGTTCATGCGTACTCCAAGTGGGGTGTGGTGGGAGCGAGGTGCAGGACCCGCTCGGCGAGCAGGTCGGCCGCGCGGGCGTGCGGCCCGGGGTCGGCGGCGCCGCTCATCGCGGCGAGCCGCACGGGGTCAGCGAGCAGCGGCCCGACGATCCGCACGAGGCGGTCCGCGGTGGTCTCCGCGTCGGGCAGGAGGATCCCCGCGCCGGCGTCGGAGAGGACCCGGGCGTTGTGGGTCTGGTGGTCGCCGGGCGCGTGCGGGTAGGGCACGAGGACGGCGGGGACGCCGGTGGCGGCGAGTTCGGCGACGGTCGCGGAGCCCGCGCGGCAGACGACGAGGTCGGCGGCGGCGTAGGAGAGGTCCATGCGGTCGAGGTAGGGCACGGCGCGGGCGACGGCGTCGCCGCCCTCGGAGGCGAGGCGGGCGCGGGTCTCCTCAAGCGCCGCGGGTCCGGTCTTGATGAGCAGGTGGACGTCGCGGCGGTCCCGCCACCGCTCCGCGAGGCCGACCGCCGCCTCGGTGAGGCGGGCCGCGCCGAGGCTGCCGCCGTTGAAGAGGACCAGCCGGGCGCCGGGCGGCACGCCCAGCTCGTGCCGGGCCCGTCCGCGCAGCGCCGCCCGGTCGAGCGCGGCGAGCGGCGCGGCGATCGGCATCCCCGTGGTGTGCGCGCGCTCGCCGCCCGGCAGGTGGGCGCGGCTGCGGTCGAAGGCGACGGCGATGTTCGGGGTGAGCCGGGCCGCGAACCGGTTGGCGCGTCCCGGTACGGCGTTGGACTCGTGGATGAGGCTGGGCAGCCCCGCCATGCGGGCGCCGACGATGACGGGGGCGCTGGGGTAGCCGCCCATGCCGACGGCGACCTGCGCGCCCTGCTCGCGCAGGATGGCCCGGCACTGGGCGCCGGATTTGAGGAGCGCGGCCGGCAGGAGGTAGCGGCGGGCGCCGAGCGACGGGTCGAAGGGGATCATGTCGACGGTGTGAAGGCGGTATCCGGCGTCCGGGATCAGCCGGGTCTCCAGGCCGCGTTCGGTGCCGACGAAGGAGATCACCGCGTCCGGCACGGCCCGGCGCAGCGCGTCGGCGAGGGCGAGGCCGGGGTAGATGTGCCCGCCGGTGCCGCCCGCGCCGATGACGACGGAGAGAGTGGTTCGCATGGCAGTGGAGCTTCACGCGCCGGTCTAAGAGGGTTTTAAGAGCCGTGTTTGGCACCTTTGGGGCATGAGTTTCGCGAGTGTGACCAGCAAGGGCGGCCCGCCGGGGGCGGGCGGGACGGCACCGCACCGGATCCTCGTCGTCGACGACGACCCCGAGGTCCGGGCCGCCGTCGAGGACGCCCTGACGGTCGAGGGGCATCACGTGCGGGGCGCGGCGGACGGGCACCGGGCGCTCACGGCGGTGGCCCGCTGGCAGCCGGACCTGGTGGTCCTGGACGTCCTGATGCCGGTCATGGACGGTCTCGCGGTCTGCCGTCAGCTGCGCGCCGCGGGCGACCGCACCCCGGTCCTGGTCCTGACCGCGCTCGACTCGGTGAGCGAGCGCGTGGACGGCCTGGACGCGGGCGCCGACGACTATCTGGTCAAGCCGTTCGCCCTGGACGAGCTGGTGGCACGGGTGCGGGCGCTGTTGCGGCGTGCGACGCCGGAGCGGGCCGCGGACGACGGCGACGACCTCGCGTACGGCGATCTCGTCCTCGATCCCGCGACGCGCACCGGCAGCCGCGGCGGGCGCCGGGTCGAGTTCAGCCGTACGGAGGCCGTCCTGCTGGAGCTGCTGCTGCGCAACGCGGGCCAGGTCCTGCCGCGGGACCTGATCCAGCAGGCCGTGTGGGGCCGGGACTTCGGCCCCGACTCCAACTCCCTCGCCGTGTACGTGGGTTATCTGCGCCGCAAGCTGGAGTCGGGCGGCGAGCCGCGCCTGGTCCACACCGTGCACGGCGTCGGCTACCGGCTGGGCTCCCCGTGAGCGCGCGGCGCAGGCTCGGCGCGCGGTGGCGGCGGCGCAGGCCGCTGCGGACCCGCCTCGCGGTGATGGCGGCAGCGGCCGTGGCGGTGGTGGCGATCGGGGTGTGCGCCGCCGCGTTCTTCGTGATCCGCTACAAGCTGTACCAGCAGCTCGACCAGAACCTCGCCCAGTCGGCGACGCTCATCGCGCAGCAGCACCGCGCCGAGGGGCCCGGCGTCATGACGGGCGAGTGCCGGTTCCTGGGCGCGCCGGCCTGCTCGCAGATCGTCCCGGCGGACGCGGCGGACGACCCGGCGAAGCCGTACCTGCTGCCGGTGGACGGGCCGACCCGGGAGGTCGCCGCGGGCCGCCGCACCCCGTACTACTCGAACTTCACGCTGCCGGGCGGCAAGCCGGGGCGCCTGTACACCACCACCTTCGGCAAGGAGGGCGAGGCCGTGCAGGTCGCGCTGCGCGCGGACATCGCGGAGCGCGGCGTGCGGCAGGCCGCGGGGCTGCTGGCCGCGGTGGGCGGCGCGGGCGTGCTGCTGTCCGCCGTCGGCGGTTACTGGGTCTCCCGCACCGGCCTGGCGCCGATCACCCGCCTCACCGCCACGGCCGAGCGCATCGCGGCGACGCGGGACGCCCGGCACCGCATCGAGCTGCCGCCGGGGCCGCCCGGCCGTGAGGGGCACGAGGACGAGGTGACCCGCCTGGCCGCCACCTTCAACACGATGCTCGCCGAGCTGGAGGAGTCCGTGGCGGCGCGCCGCCGGCTGGTCGCCGACGCCTCGCACGAGCTGCGCACCCCGCTGACCGCGCTGCGCACGAACGCCGAGCTGCTCGCGAGGGCGGACCGGTTGACGGACGCCCAGCGCGACCGGGCGTCCGGCGCGCTCGGCCGCCAGCTGCGCGAGGTCACCGGCCTGGTCAACGACCTGATCGAGCTGGCCAGGGACGCGGAGCCGCAGCCGCTGCTCGAAGAGGTACGGCTCGCCCCGCTGGCCGCCCACGCGGTGGACGCGGCCCGCGGCCACTGGCCCGCCGTCCCCTTCACGCTCCAGGTGGCGCCGGAGGCGGCGGAGCTCAGCGTGCCCGGCGTACCGGCGCGACTGTCCCGGCTGCTCACCAACCTGATCGACAACGCGGCCAAGTTCAGCCCGCCGGGCGCCCCGGTGGAGGTCACGCTGACCACCACGGAGCGGACCGCGGCGGAGCTGACCGTCCGCGATCACGGGCCCGGCATCGCGGAGGAGGACCTGCCGTACGTCTTCGACCGCTTCTACCGCGCGGAGAAGGCGCGCGCGCTGCCGGGCTCGGGCCTGGGCCTCGCGATGGCCCGCCAGATCGCGCACGCGCACGGGGCAGAGCTCACGGCGGAACGGGCGCCGGGCGGCGGCGCACTGTTCCGCCTCACCCTGCCCGCGTCCTGAGACCCCGCCGGGCTACTTCTTGTTCCAGGCGCAGCTGCCGAGCGTGGCCTTGCCCTTGCCGACGAGCCGGTCGGCGTCGCCGGCCGTCAGTACGCGCGTGTGGTCGCCCTTGCACACCACGGTGCGGTCGCCGTGCCCGGCCAGGTCGACGAGGATCTGGTCCCAGTGGCGGTACTGCACGTCGTGCCCGGAGTCCGCGTACGAGCGCACCTTCGCCCCGTCCGGCAGCGCCTCCTGCCAGGTCTTCAGGGTGGCGGGCGGCACGGTGGTGTCCTTCTCGCCGCCGTAGAGGTACACGGGGGCGTCGAGCTTCGACAGGTCGGGGCCCGGGCGCTCGCAGTACAGCTTCTGCTCGTGCACCTGGGGCGCCGGGTCGGCCTGCTGGCCGCGCTGGTTGTAGGTGCGCGCGCCTTCTTCGTACGCCGTGTCGGCGAAGCCCGGGATCGACTTCACGGGGCTGTCGTCGGGGAACGCCCACCACTTGCGCGGGTCCTTGATCTGGTCCTTCACGGCGGCGGCGAGCTGGTCGTCGGAGAGGGAGCAGTAGGCGGGCTTCGTGCCGTAGGGCGGCAGGGCGGCCGCGAGGTGCAGCTGGGAGATGCGCTCGGGGGCCCGCTCGGCGAGTTCCGCGGCGTAGGGTCCGCCGCCGGATATCGCGACGACGGACACGTCGTCCACGCCGAGCCGGTCGAGGACTTCGAGTGCGTCCTTCGCGAAGTCGGCGGTGCCCAGCTCCTCGTCGAACGCGGTGTCGCCGAAGCCGTTGCGCTCCACGGAGATCAGTCGCAGGCCCAGGTCCTCGCGGGTCGTCCGGAAGAAGTCGGTCATGTGCGAGGCGCGGGCGCTCGTGCCGGTGCCGCCGATGAAGAGGACGGGCTTGCCGTCCTTGTCCCCCGTGTCCGAGTAATGGGCCGTCCGCCCGTCGGAGAGCTTCGCGGCGCGCACCTCGGGGCCGAGGGAGTCGAAGTCGTCCTGGACCTTGGGCTCGGGCGGCGGGCTCGCACTCACCTCGCCGGAACCACCGATGAGCAGCGCGCCGAGGACGGTGGCGGTGGCGGCTCCGATGGCGATGGCGGCGGTGCGGGCGTGGCCGGTCGAGGTCACGGGGGCTCCTGGGGCGGGGGGTGGTTGACCGCGCTGGCGCCTGCCCTGGCCCCTGGGCCTTAAACCTACGAATTCGCGCCGCCCGGCCGGGGCGGGGGCGTTTCGTCCGGTTCGCCCCCTTCTGCGGGTGAGTGGGGGCTGGCCGCGCAGTTCCCCGCGCCCCTAAAAACACCGCCCCGCACCCGGCAACACACAGGCACCCCTCAAGGGGCGCGGGGAACTGCGCGAGCAACCCCCACCAACCCGCAGGCGACATCCCGGACGGCCCCCATCAGGGGCGCGGGGAACTGCGCGACCAGCCCCCACCACCCCGCAGACAACCACGCAGAGCACCACCCCACCAGGGGCGCGGGGAACTGCGCGAGCAACCGTCGCCGGCCCGGCGGCCCGCAGGCGGCGGCGAGGCCGGGGCTAGAAGCCCGGCGGCTCCACGTAAACGCCCCACTCGTCGCGAAGCACCCCGCAGATCTCGCCGAGGGTCGCCTCGGCCCGCACCGCCTCCAGCATGGGGGCGATCATGTTGGACCCGTCGCGCGCGGCGGAAAGCATCGCGTCGAGCGAGGCCCGGACCCGCGCGTCGTCACGCCGCCCCTTGCGCCCCGCAAGCTCGCGCACCTGCTCGCGCTCGACCTCGTGGCTGACGCGCAGGATCTCCAGGTCGCCGGTGACGGAGCCTTCGAGGCAGTTGACGCCGACGACCCGCTTGTCGCCCTTCTCCAGGGACCGCTGGTACTGGAAGGCGGACTCGGCGATCTCGCCGGTGAACCAGCCGTCCTCGATGCCGCGCAGGATGCCCGAGGTGATCGGGCCGATGGGGTGCTGCCCGTCCGGCCGGGCGCGGCGCCCCCGCTCCTTGATCTGCTCGAAGATCTTCTCGGCGTCGGCCTCGATGCGGTCGGTGAGCTGCTCGATGTACCAGGAGCCGCCGAGCGGGTCCGCGACGTTGGCGACGCCGGTCTCCTCCATCAGCACCTGCTGCGTGCGCAGCGCGATCTCCGCGGCCTGCTCGCTCGGCAGGGCGAGGGTCTCGTCGAGGGCGTTGGTGTGGAGGGAGTTCGTGCCGCCGAGCACCGCGGCCAGGGCCTCGACCGCCGTACGGACCACGTTGTTGTACGGCTGCTGGGCCGTGAGCGAGACACCCGCGGTCTGCGTGTGGAAGCGCAGCCACTGCGCCTTCTCGGTCTTCGCCCCGTACTCGTCGCGCAGCCACCGCGCCCAGATGCGGCGTGCGGCGCGGAACTTGGCGATCTCCTCGAAGAAGTCGACGTGCGCGTCGAAGAAGAAGGAGAGGCCGGGCGCGAAGACGTCCACGTCGAGCCCGCGCGAGAGGCCGAGCTCCACGTACCCGAAGCCGTCCGCGAGGGTGTACGCGAGCTCCTGCGCGGCCGTCGCCCCGGCCTCTCGGATGTGGTAGCCGGAGACCGAGAGCGGCTTGTACGCGGGGATGTCGCGCGCGCAGTGCTCCATCAGGTCGCCGATGAGGCGCAGGTGCGGCTCGGGCTGGAAGAGCCACTCCTTCTGGGCGATGTACTCCTTGAAGATGTCGGTCTGCAGCGTGCCGTTGAGGACGGCCGGGTCGACACCCTGGCGCTCGGCGGCGACGAGGTACATGCAGAAGACGGGCACGGCGGGCCCGCTGATCGTCATGGACGTCGTGACGTCGCCGAGCGGGATGTCCTTGAAGAGGACCTCCATGTCGGCGGCAGAGTCGATGGCGACGCCGCAGTGGCCGACCTCGCCGAGCGAGCGCGGGTCGTCGGAGTCTCGGCCCATGAGGGTCGGCATGTCGAAGGCGACGGAGAGGCCGCCGCCGCCGTTGGCCAGGATCATCTTGTAGCGCTCGTTCGTCTGCTCGGCGTTGCCGAAGCCCGCGAACTGGCGGATGGTCCAGGTGCGGCCGCGGTACCCGGTGGCGTAGAGCCCGCGTGTGAAGGGGTACTCCCCCGGCCAGCCGATCCGCTCGAACCCGTCGTACGTGTCCCCGGGCCGGGGCCCGTAGACGGGGTCGACGGAGTCCCCGGAGAGCGTGGTGAAGTCCGCGTCGCGCTTGCGGGCCTTGTCGTAACGGGCCTGCCAGCGGCGGCGGCCTTCCTCGATCGCGTCAGCGTCCATACCATCGAATTTACTAGGACGTCCTAGTAAAAGTCGATGGGCAACCGCCACGGACCTGTCCGTGGCGGTGGGGGTTACGCCTTCGCGGTGACCGGGGAGCCGTCGGCGATCAGCGGCTCGACGTCACGGGCGACCTTGCGCTCGACGAAGAAGGCGGCGGTCGGGATCGTGCCCGAGACAAGGACCCACAGCAGCTTGCCGAACGGCCACTTCGCCTTGGAGCCCAGGTCGAAGGCGAAGATCAGGTAGATGATGTAGAGCACGCCGTGCACCTGCGACACGACGAGCGTCAGACCCTCGCCCTTGTCGAAGCCGTACTTGGCCACCATGCAGGCGCACAGGACGAGGAGCATGACGGCGGTGACGTAGGCCATCACCCGGTAACGGGTCAGCACGCTGCGTTTCATGGCTACGAGCGTAACGGCCCTTTTCACGCGATCTTCGCCGCCCCCGCCCGGACCGGAACGAGCGGGTCCTACTGCTCCTCGAAATCCCGCGCCGCCACCCGCAGGGGCCGCAGCATCGCGAAGATCTCCCCGCACTCCTCCGCGTCGTACACCCCGAGCCCGAAGTCCATCGCCATCAGCTCGCGGGTGGCCGCCTCGACGACCTCGCGGCCCTTCTCCGTGATGGAGGCGAGCGTGCCGCGCCCGTCGTTGGGGTTCGGGCGCTTGTCGACCAGGCCGGACTTCACCAGGCGGTCCACGGTGTTGGTGACCGAGGTCGGGTGCACCATGAGCCGCTCGCCGATCTTCGACATCGGCAACTCGCCGGCCTGCGAGAAGGTGAGGAGCACCAGCGCCTCGTAGCGCGCGAAGGTCAGTCCGTACGGCTTGACGACCGCGTCGACCTCGGCGAGGAGGATCTGGTGCGCGCGCATGATCGAGGTGATCGCACCCATGGCCGGGACCGATCCCCAGCGCTGCTTCCAGAGCTCGTCGGCGCGGGCGATGGGATCGAAGGGGAGGCTGAGCGGCTTCGGCACGGCATCGACCTTACCCGCCGGTCACATGGTGGTCAGCCCCGTCTCGCAATTCGGTCGTACGCCCCGGGGTGCACGGATGCACACCGCCCGCCGTCGCGCCCGGCACCGGAGGCGGTGTGGCACAAGGCGGCGATTAGTCCTTTATGCAACGATTGCCGGGCTGACTGACCGTCACGTCCCTGTCACCGTCACCGTCGCCCAAGGGGGCTGGATGCACCGGCTGCTCCGCACGTTCACGGCACTCGCGGCCCTCGCCGCCCTCGGGCTCCCGGCAGGCTGCTCCTCCTCGGACCCGGGGTCCGACGGGACGAAGGAGGAGACGGCCGCACGCAAGCCCGCCACCGCGAGCGCCGGGCCCCCCGCGGGCACCTTCTGGGTCGACCCGGACAGTCCCGCCGCCCGCCAGGTCAGGCAGTGGGAGGAGCAGGGCCGCGCCGAGGACGCCGAGACGCTCAGACGCATCTCCGAGCGGGCCATGGCGGTGTGGCCGGCCGGGGACGATCCGGCACCCGACATCGCGAAGGCGACGCGGGGCGCGGTCGAGAAGGACCGCACCGCCGTGCTCGTCGCGTACAACATCCCGCACCGCGACTGCGGTCAGCACTCCGCCGGCGGCGCGGCCGGCTCCGACGCCTACCGGAGCTGGGTGGACACCTTCGCCGACGCGATCGGCGACGCGCCCGCCCTGGTCGTCCTTGAGCCCGACGCGATCCCGCACATCGTGGACGGCTGCACCCCTGCCGAGTACCACGCGGAGCGCTACCAGCTGCTCTCCGAGGCGATCCAGCGCCTCAAGCGGCAGCCGGAGGTGAAGGTCTACCTCGACGCGGGGAACCCCGGCTGGATCACCGAGCCGTACAAGCTCACCGAACCGCTCCAGAAGGCGGGCATCGCCCAGGCCGACGGCTTCTCGCTGAACGTCTCCAACTTCCAGAGCGACGAGACCATCAAGTCGTACGGCCGCACCCTGTCGGCGACCGTCGGCGGCAAGCACTTCGTCATGGACACCAGCCGCAACGGCAAGGGCCCCCTGGCGGGCGACCGCGAGGACGCCTGGTGCAACCCGCCGGGCCGCGGCCTCGGCACCCCGCCGACCGACCGCACGGGCGATCCACTGCTCGACGCCGTCCTGTGGATCAAACGGCCGGGCGACTCGGACGGCCCCTGCCGCGGCGGCCCGGCGGCCGGGCAGTGGTGGCCGGACTACGCGCTGGGGCTCGCGCGGAACGCCAAGAGCGCCTGATCACGGGAGGCGCGGTGCTCGGTCGTCCGTGCCGACGTGGATCCACTTCGCCTCGGACGACGTGCCGTCCTTGTCGGTCACGAACAGCATGTACCAGCCCGGCGGGACGAGCGCCGGGTCCTCCCGCGGCACGTCCACGGTGACCGTGCCCTTGCCCTTGCTGAGGCCGAGCGCGATCGAGCGCTGTTCGACGTCCGTCGTGTGCGTCACCGCGCTCGGGCGCATCAGGCGGGCCGACGCGATGTTCTCGGGGCGGTCGGTGCGGAACGTCGCGCGGCCGTCCGCCGCCAGCTCCTGCGGGCCCTCGCCGAGCACCGGGCGGTTCGCGCCGCCCCGGTGCAGCGCGGGCGGCGTGAAGATCTCCATGCGCTGCTCGAAGTGGCCGAGCTTGGTGTTCTGCTCGTTGTCGTAGAGCGGGTCGGAGCCGAACGTGGCGACCCGGCCGTCGGGCAGCAGCAGCGCCTCCGAGTGGTAGTTGCGGCCCACCTTGGGCGCCGCGGCCTCGCGGAACTCGTTCGCCTTGGGGTCGTAGAACTGCGCCTTGTAGATGTTGCTGGCGCTGCGTCCCCGGTAGTCACTGGAGCCGTTCGTCGTGAACACCGAGTCGTTCGGCATGAGCACGCTGTTCAGATAGCGCGTGCCCTGCGGCAGTTGCGGACCGGTCCTGAAGGACGGGTTGTCCTCCTTGAGGTCGATCACCGCCGTGCGCCGCGTCGCCTTGTCCGACTCACCCACGCCCCCGCCGCCCATGATCATGACCTTCTGGTCCTGGGCGGGCGGCAGCAGCACGGACGCCGACGTCTCGGTCTGGTCGAGGTCCTCCAGGCCTGGGACCTTCTCGAACTTGTTCGTCTCCAGGTCCCACAGGCCCGGCTCGCGCCCCTTGTCCGCGGGCCCGTACCCCGCGTTGGACGCGGGGTAGAAGAGCTTGCCGCCCTTGGTGAGGAAGAGCGCTGGGTACGTCGGGAAGTACCGCTTCGGGCCGTCCGACCACTTCTTCGTCTTCGGGTCGTAGATCTCGTTGTCGCCCGGGTCGACGACGCCCACGTCGTCGAGTCCGGAGACCGCGAGCACCTTGCCGTTCTCCAGGCCGACGAGCGTCGGGTACCAGCGGGCCTTGTCCATGGGTTCCACCGGGACGTACCGCTCGGCCTTGGGGTCGAACTCGTACGCCGCCTTGATCCCCTGGAAGTCCTGCTTCTCCATGTCGATCTTCTCGGCGATGCCGTAGGTGTTGTCGGCCTCCTCGCCGGTCAGTCCCTCGATCTCGTACTGAGCGGACTTCTCGTTGACCGACTGCTCGCCCTCCTGGACCGCCTCGACGAAGACCCGCGCCTCGCTCGCCTTGACCTTCGTCTTCCAGGGCTGCATCACACCGGACTTGGAGTACGTGATCTCGTAGTCCCGCTTCGCCTTCGGCACCTCGACGTCGAACTTGCTGACGTACTCGATGCCGGACGGTGAGCGGAACTTGGTGCCCTTCTTCAGGACCACCGGCTTGTCCGGGTTCTCGTTCTTCACGCGCATGCCGCCGCCGGCCCGCTCCACCTCGCCGTCGAGCAGCTCGTACCGCGCGGTCCCGCCCGCCACCAGGAGCCGCCCGTCGGGGAGCTGGGCGTGCCCCGAGCAGAAGAAGTCCTCGGGCGTGGGGATCTTCTTGAACGTGTCGTTCTTCGGGTCCCACAGGACGGTGTCGAACGACCCCGAGTCGAACTTCTTCTGCTCGTTGCCCGAGCCCGCGACGATCAGCACCTTGCCGGTGTGGAGCAGCGCGGCGTGGATGGCGTTGGTGCGGTACTCCTTGGGGATGGCGACCTGCTTCCAGGAGCCGTACTTCTTCTTGTAGCCGGGCTGCGAGATCTTGTACTCGTAGTACTGCTCCTCGGCGAAGGAGAGCGCGGCAGGAGCGTTCAGTCCGACGAGCAGCGCGCCCGCGCCGACTCCGATGGCGGTCTTTCTCGTGCGCTTCGAGGGCCGGTAGGCCATGGGTCAGTTCCCTCCTGTCGACGTACCGGTGGCGAACGCCGGCTCCGGCTCGCCCTCCGGGCCCTCCGCCCGCAGGCCCGGCTCGCTCTCGGCGCGCGGGCTCGGCTTCTCCGACTCCCGCTGCCGCTGCCGCTGCTGCCGGGCCGCTCTGCGCTCCTTGGCGAGACCGAAGGCCCAGACACTGACCGGCGCCAGCGAGATGACCATCGCCAGCACCGACCAGGTGCGCATCGCCACGTGCGTGTGGTCGAGCACGAAGGAGGCGGCGAGCGACGTGCCGAGCACCACCGCCCAGAAGAGGTGGATGCGGAAGGTCAGGAGCCGGTCCGGGCTCGTGTCGCCGCCCTTGGGGGTGACGACGAAGCGGCTGGGACGGCGCAGGACGGCCGCGCCGAGCGACTTGGCGTAGATGGGTGCGGAGAGCGCCGACATCGCCATGCCGGCGAGGCCGCCGGAGCCCTCGGGCTCGTGCGGGGACACGTTGTGCCTGCGGTTCCAGAGGTAGAGGCCGATCTGGAGGGCGGCCGCGTCGCTGTAGAGCATCAGCCAGACGGACGCGGCGACCTGGGTGCCGCTGGCCCCGAACCACAGGAACAGCACGCAGCTCAGCACACCCAGCAGCCAGTTGACCGCCGTCATCGGGTAGTACACGAGCATCAGGGAGTACGAGAAGAGGCGCCCGGGCGGCATCGTGAACGGCGCCTTCCAGTACTGCTTGAACAGCGTCTCGTACGTGCCGCGCGACCAGCGCATCTGCTGCGTGAAGAAGTCCGTCCAGGAGGCCGGCCCCTCGCCGACGGCCAGCACGTCCGGGGTGTAGACCGAGCGCCAGTGCCTCTTGGTGGCCGGATTGCGGTGGCGGTGCAGCTCGAACCCCGTCGCCATGTCCTCGGTGATCGAGTCGTGCAGGCCGCCGACCTGGGTGAGCGCGCTGATGCGGACGACGTTGTTCGTGCCGACGAACATGGGGGCGCGGTAGCGGTTGCCCGCGCGCTGGATGAGCGCGTGGAAGAGGAACTGCTGGGACTCCGCGGCCTTGGTGACGGGCGTCTCGTAGTTCCCGTAGACCTGCGGCCCCACGACGAAGGCGACGTCCGGGTCGCGGAAGTAGCCCATCATCCGCTCCAGGAAGTTGGGGAGCGGGACGTGGTCCGTGTCGACGGAGGCGAAGAAGTCGTACTCGGCCTGGTGCATCGCCAGCCAGGCGTTGTAGTTGCCGTGCTTGGTGCGGGCCTTGTGGGGCCCCTTCTCGCGATTCCACTCCGGTACGCCCCGGCGGGTGAAGTGGCGCACCCCGAGCTCCTCGCAGAGGGCCTTGGCCTCCGGAGTGTCCCCTTCATCCAGGAGCCATACGTCGAGGGGGCCGGAGTGGTGTATCCGGACGGCACCTTCGAGCGTCGCCCGGACCATCGACAGGGGCTCTTTGCCCGGCACGTACGTGGTGAGGAACGCGACGCGGGTGCCGGCCTCGGGGCGCACGGGTATCGGGTCCCTCGCCACCATCGTGGCGTGGGCGATCGAGACGACGTTCACGAGCATGAAGAGCTCGATCAGCCCGATCGCCACGAGCATCGTGACGTCCAGCCCGATCAGCCAGCTGTCGGCGCCCTCGCGTTCGGTCCAGTGGGTGGGCCAGACGAGGTAGACGAGGAGGAGGCCGGTGAGGAGGGGGGCGAGGGTCATGAGGAGGACGGCGCGTATTCGGTGCGGCTCGCCGGCGAGCAGCGCCCGGTACTGCACCTGATACGCCCCCTCGCCTTCCGTGCCGCCTGCGCCGTCCGGCTCCGTGAGCGGTCCGGCGAGCGTGCTGTGGGTCTCGTAGTCGTAGCCCTCCGGCTGCCGCACAGCGCCCTCCAGGTTCTGGTAATCCAAACGAGCCGATACCCACACAAAAGTGGACTTTCGTCGGCGTGTCGAACGGGGTTCGCCCGTGCGAGCGGTTTTGGGGTGGGGGGTTGCGGTGGGGGGTGGGTTGTGGGGGTGCGTTGCAGGGGGGACGAGTTTGGCGTGCAGTCGACTGGGGCCGGGTGGTAGGGCTACCGAGCGTGGGCGCGGGTCTGCGCTTCTGCCCAACTGTGGGTCTGCGCCTTCTGCCCGCCTTGGGGTCTGCGCCTTCTGCCCGACTGTGGGTCTGCGCCTTCTGCCCGCCTTGGGGTCTGCGCCTTCTGCCTGACTGTGGGCCTGCGCCTTCTGCCCACCTGTGGGGCGCGGCCGCCTGCCCGTCTGTGGGGCTGCGCCTCTGCTTCGCCTATGGGGCGGGGCCGCGGGGGTATGTGCGTACTCGCCATCCCTGCGCCACGCCTCAAGTCCAAAGACGCCACAGTGCGCTCGGTGCTCCGTTCGCACATACCCCCACGTCCCCTCCGGCGCGCTCGCGGCTGCGGCCCGGTGGGGCCTCGCTCCTGCCAACCCGACCACTCCGGGAGAACCCCGCCCCGCACTGCCCCGTCCGGCGGTAGCGGGGACTCATCCTGCCCGGCCCTCACCACCGTTGCGGGAACCGCCCCGCCGGCCCTCACCACCATTGCGGGGAACCGCCCTGCCCAGCCCTCACCGACCGTTGCGGGAGCCCGCCCTGCCCGCCCCTCACCGCCGTTGCGGGGCTCCGCCCACCCTGCCCCCGCTGGGCGGCGCGGGACACCCCCACCCACCCGCCCCTACTCCCGCTGGACGTCGCGGGGCAAACGGGTGGGTGGGTGGGATGCATCCGCCGCGGAGCGGCGGGCTTGGTGCTTCTACGCCGGCGGGGCGGTGCGGGGTGAATGGCCCACCCCGCTCCTACCCGGCAGGGCGGTGCGGGGTGAACGGGTGGGTGGGTGGGAGGTATCCGCCGTGGAGCGGCGGGATTGGGGGTGCTGGCCCGGCGGGATGTCGCGGGGCAGAAGCAGGGGGGCGCACCGGCGCCGGGGGGAGGTCGTTATGGGCGCGATCGGCGGAGGCGGTGGCGTACTGCGCGCTGCGCGAGCGGCCCGAGGTCCTCGACCGCCGTGACGAGAACGGAGAGCTGCTCAAGGGAGTCGAGCGCCCGCTCGGAGCCGACCGCGTCCACCCCTTCGTACAGCTCCATCCCCACGAACGACGCCGCCACCGCCCGCGCGAGCCCGACAGGATCGACGAACTCCCCGAGCGGGGATCCGGCGAGGACCCGCGTCAGGACGTGCTCGATCTCCGCGATCCAGAGAGCGAGGCCCGCCCCCGTGGCGGCCGCGAGCCGCGGCTGGGTCTGCGCCCCGGCGAGCAGCTGCCCGAGAACGGCGACGTGCCCCGCCTCGCGTTCCTCCTCGTGCATCTCCCGCCCGAAGGCGAGGAGTTCGGAGAGGGAGCCGATCCCGGCGAGGCGTTCGCGGTAGCGGGACACCCGCTGCTCGGTGCCGTACCGGCAGGCCTCCGCGAGCAGGTCGTCGACGGAGCCGAAGTGGTAGAAGACGAGCGCCTGGTTGACGCCGGCCGCCGCCGCGATGCTCCGCGCGGACGTCTTGGCGATGCCCTGCTCCGTGAGGGTCCGCAGCGCCCCTTCGAGGAGCTTGGTCCGGGTCTCCTGGGCCTTGGAGGGATCCTTCGCGGCGCTCACGCGCGCACCTCCTCGCGGACCGGGCGAAGCCCGGGCCTGACCCCGCACGTACGGACGTCGGTGTACGTCGCCGCGAAGGACCCCTCGTACCCGAAGAGCGGCCCGAAGTGCCGGTTCGTGACCCTGACCCGGATACGGAAGCGTCCGGACGCGTCGTCGTAGGACTCCCGCACCTCCGCGTCGCCGCCGATCAGCGACGGAACGCGGCAGTCCACCGGGCCCTCCCGGAACCGGTGTTCGCCGGAGCGGATCAGGAGCGAGCCGTCGGGCTCGGCCCGGAAGTGCAGGTCGCTGGCGAGGTGCTGGTGCGTGCCGAGGTAGTCGAGCACGCGGTCACCCCCGGGGCCGAGGACCATCTGGGCGTCGAAGCGGCGGGGGCCGCCGGGCAGGTCGAAGGTGCGCACGAAGGTCACCGTCTCACGGCCGTACGTGTCGGTGTACGGCACGTTCTCGATGACGAAGGGCACGTTCCTGCCCTGGCGTGGGACGAGGATGTTGCGCGTGCCGCCGACCGCGAGGAACGGCTTCACGAAGCCACGGCCGTGCCAGATGCGGTCCATCACGCCCCGCCCCGTGCACGCCTCGCCGCTCGCGAGGCCGACGGAGAAGCGGCGCCGGAGCTGCGGGTGCAGCCGGTCGAAGTCGGCACCCATCGCGGTACGGAAGATCGATGCGGGCTGCTTCACGAGTGCTGCTCCTTGGGCGCGGCGAGCGGGGCGAGTGTGGCGAGGAGCCGTGGGTCACGCGCACGTGCCGGTGGGGTGCGCAGGCAGCGGCGGGCCGCCGGCGTCGTGGGCAGCGGCGGCAGCATCAGCATCAGGGCCGCCGTCGCCAGGGCCGTCATGGGGGCGAGGACGACCGCGGCCACGACCAGGAGGACGCGGGTGACGACATCTGCGACCGCGTTCAAGAGGGCGCGTTCCGGGGTGGTTCCCCGCTCCAGCCAGAGCCTGAGGCGGTCGAAGGACCAGGCCGTCGCCCAGCCCATCAGGGGGCGCAGGACGGCGCGGTCGGCGATCTTCCCGCAGCGGCCCCAGCGCGGTCGGTAGTCGTACCCGGTGAGGAAGCGGATGTCGCCGTCCGGCGTCGGTACGTAACGCCAGTAGCCGCTGCCCTCTTCGAGGAGGGAGAGCGGGTGCGGGCAGGCGAAGCGCAGGGCGGAGGTCCTGGTGCCGTCGGGGCGCCGCTTCTCCCCCGCGGAGACGCCGGTACCGGCGATGGTCAGGAAGGGCAGCACGCGCGTGGCGTACCGGAAGTGCCGCGGCTCGCCCTCCCTGCACGGCAGGTAGTCGATCTCGGTGAAGCGAAGGTCCCACCGCTGGTGCGAGCCGGGCTCCTGGGTGCGTGCCCAGAGGTCGTCCAGATCGGCGCGTATCCGTGCCTCGATGTACAGGCCCACGGCAAACCCCCACGTCAACGTGTTTTTGAGCGACTGCTCAAACAGAAAGTACAGGTATTTGAGCAGTCGCTCAAGCGGAGGCCGGGCACAGAAAAGCCCCCGCCCGAAGGGCGGGGGCTTCTCGGAGTGCGGGAGGGCTATGCGGACAGGTGGCGCTCCACCGTCTCGACCTTGGAGGTGAGGCCGTCCGTCACGCCGGGGCGGATGTCCGCCTTCATGACGACGGAAACGCGCGGCGCGCGCGCCTCGACCGCGGCGACGGCGCGCTTCACGACGTCCATCACCTCGTCCCACTCGCCCTCGACGGACGTGAACATGGCGTCGGTCCGGTGGGGCAGCCCCGACTCGCGGACCACGCGGACCGCGTCGGCGACGTACTCACCGACGTCCTCGCCGACCCCGAGCGGGGTCACGGAGAAGGCGACGATCATGCGTTGACGACGCCTTCCTTGCGGGCGCGCGAGGCGATCACCGCGGCCTCGGCCTCACGCTTCAGCTTGCGCTCGGCCATGAAGCCGCCACCGGGGATGATCGAGAACGCGAAGTAGAGGATGCCCGTCTTGGCGTCCCACTTCGTGCGGTTCCAGGCGTCGAGCCAGAAGAGCACGTACAGGATGAAGAGCACCCCGTGGATCGGGCCGAGCACCGGCGCGACGTTGAACCCCTCCGCGACCGTGTACTTGATGATCGTGCAGACCAACAGCACGATCCAGGAGATGCCCTCGGGCACGGAGACCAGGCGGAGGCGGCGGAGTGCGGAAGCGGTTTTGATGTCCACGGGTCACCTTCGGTGGGACGGACGGCAGGCAGGGGCGGGGGCTCGTCGGCGTCGATCTTGTGAACGGACGCACAAGCGACCCCCATTGTGACATCGGGGTGTTCTCCGGGTTCGCTCAGGGCTCTTCACCCTGTTCTGGGTGGGTACGCGGGGGCTACCGTCGATTCGTGGCTACGTTCCGGCTCCAAGGGAGCAGAGTGCTCGCCGTCGACATGACCGGCGACGCCGTCAAGGCGAAGAACGGCTCGATGGTGGCGTACGAGGGTCGGATGGCCTTCAAGAAGATGACCGGCGGCGGCGAGGGCATCAGGGGCATGGTGACCCGCCGCGTCACCGGCGAGCAGCTGACGGTGATGGAGGTGAAGGGGCACGGCACCTGCTGGTTCGCCGACCGCGCCACGGAGATCAACCTGGTCCGGCTGCAGGGCGAGAAGCTGTACGTCGAAGCGGGCAACCTGCTCTGTACGGACGCCGGCCTGCGCACCGGCACCAGCTTCACGGGCCTGCGCGGCGCGACCCAGGGGAACGGACTGTTCACGACGACAGTCGAGGGCACCGGCCAGGCGGCGATCGTCTCCGACGGCCCCGCGGTGGCCCTGCGCGTCTCCCGGCAGTATCCGCTGACGGTGGACCCGGGGGCGTACATCGCCCACCAGGGAGACGTCCAGCAGAGCTTCCAGTCCGGTGTCACCTTCCGCACTTTCATGGGCGAGGGCGGCGGCGAGGCCTTCCAGATCCGCTTCGAGGGCGAGGGTCTGGTCTATGTCCAGCCCAGTGAGCGCACCACGATCGCCGGGGACGTGTGACATGCCCTTCCGTGAGATCAATTCGAAGATGGTCGAGGCCACCGTGCGGCCGGGCGCCAAGATCTTCAGCCAGCGCGGCGCCATGCTCGCCTACAAGGGAGACGTCTCCTTCACCCCGAACCTCCAGGGCGGCCAGGGAGGTCTGGCCTCCATGATCGGCCGCCGGGTCGCGGGCGAGGCCACCCCGCTGATGACCGTCGAGGGCAGCGGCACGGTCCTCTTCGGGCACGGCGGCCATCACATCCAGGTGATCGCCCTCTCCGGAGACACGCTGTACGTGGAGGCGGACCGCCTCCTCGCCTTCGACGGCACACTCCAGCAGGGCACGATGTTCATGGGCTCACAGGGCGGCGTCATGGGCATGGTGCGCGGCCAGGTCAGCGGCCAGGGCCTGTTCACCACGACCCTGAAGGGCCACGGCTCGGTCGCCGTCATGGCGCACGGCGGCGTCATCGAGGTGCCGATCACCCCCCAGCGCCCCGTCCACGTCGACCCCCAGGCGTACGTCGCACACCACGGCGACGTGCGCAACAAACTCTCCACCGCGCTCGGCTGGCGGGACATGGTGGGCCGCGGCTCCGGCGAGGCCTTCCAGCTGGAGCTGTCGGGGACCGGCGCGGTCTACGTCCAGGCATCGGAGGAAAAGCTGTGATTCCGAACGTCTCGACCGCCGCGGGAGCGCCCGCCGTCTTCGACCCCCTGACACTGCCGAGCGACGACAACGTCAACGCGCACACCTTCTGCGTGGAGCTCACGGGAACCCAGTGGTTCCTGCAGAAGGGCAAGATGATCGCCTACTACGGACGGATCGACTTCAACGGCATCGGGCACGGCCGTCTCGACCGCCTGGTCCGGACCAGTTTCCATTCGCCGCTGCACGCGAGCGACTGGGTCGTGGCGGACGGCCAGGGCAAGATGCTCCTCGCCGACCGGGCCTTCGACGTGAATTCGTATGACTTGGACGAGGGCAACCTGACCATTCGCTCCGGCAACCTCCTCGCTTTTCAGCCAACTCTCGCGCTCAAGCAGTCGATCGTTCCGGGTTTTCTGACGCTCATCGGCACGGGCAAGTTCGTCGCCGCGTCGAACGGCCCGGTGGTGTTCATGGAGCCGCCGATCCGCGTCGATCCGCAGGCGCTCGTGGGCTGGGCGGACTGCCCCTCACCCTGCCATCACTACGACCACGGCTACCTCACCGGCGTGATCGGGGGCGTGCGGGCGCTGACCGGGATCGGCGGCACATCCGGCGAGGAGCACCAGTTCGAGTTCGTGGGGGCCGGCACGGTCCTGCTGCAGTCCACCGAGGCCCTGCTGCCCGAGCAGGCCACGGGCGAGGTGCCGCACCAGGGGGGCGTACCAGGCGGACGGGGCACTCCGGGGCAAGCGGGTCAGCAGCCGGGGGCACCGCGCCTTCCCGGACAACTGGGGGACCTCCAGCGTCGCTTCGGGCTGTGAGCGGTAGTCTGCGGAGTGTGACGGCGAACGCCTGTGCCCCTCCGGGAGCCCGGTGGTGCGAGGCGCGTCACATCCCACCATTCGTTCACCTTTCAACTTCTTAGGTAGAATCGATTCCATGGAGACCGAGACGGCCCCGCAGTGGCTGACCGACGAGGAACAGTGCGCCTGGCGTACCCACGTGGAGGTCAACAGGATGCTGACATATCAGCTCGAAAAGGACCTTCAGCCGTTCAACCTGACCATGAACGACTACGACATTCTCGTTTACCTCTCCGAATCGGAAGAGCTGCGGATGCGCATGAGTGATCTTGCCGCCGCCACCCTGCAGTCCAAGAGTCGCCTGTCCCATCAGATCACCCGCATGGAGAACGCGGGCCTGGTGCGCCGCGAGAACTGCGAGTCCGACCGGCGAGGGCTCTACACCGTCCTCACCGAGGAAGGCATGGAGACCATGCAGAAGGTGGCTCCGCACCATGTCGCCTCCGTCCGGCGGCACTTCGTCGATCTCATCTCCGCCGATGCCCTCGACGAGCTGCGCAAGGCCCTGACCCCGATCGCGGAACATCTGCGCTCCCAGCGCGGAAAGCCCTGACCCGCTCCGCCACGGCCGGCCGCGCCGACCCTCACTCCGCCGACGACTGAGGGCTGGGCAGCCGGAGCTCGAACAGCGCACCACCGGACGGCGCCTCACACACCACGAGCGTGCCGCCGTGCCGCACCGCCACGTCCCGCGCGATGGCGAGGCCCAGACCGGCCCCGCCCTCGTCGCGGGTCCGCGCGTCGTCGAGCCGTACGAACCGCTCGAAGATCCGCTCCCGTTCGCCCTCCGGCACGCCGCTCCCGTCATCGGACACCTCAAGGACCGCCCAGGCGCCATCGCTCCGGGTGGAGACCGTGACGCGGGAGCGCGCGTGCCGCTGGGCGTTGTTCAGGAGGTTGCCGAGCACCCGCGCCAACTGGCCGCGGGAGCCCACGACTTCCACGCTCTTCAGCTCCGTGTGCACGTCGACGCGGTCCCGGGTGCGCTGCGACAGCTCCTCGCGGACGAACGCCGCCAGGTCGACCCGGCCCCCGCCCGGCTTCTCCCCCGCGTCCAGACGGGCCAGGAGCAGCAGGTCCGCGGCGAGCTCCTGAAGCCGCACGGTGTCCTCGACGGCGCCGTCGACATCCAGCAACTCCGGGTGGGCCGCGCCCACTTCGAGCTGGGTACGGAGCGACGCGATGGGGCTGCGCAGCTCGTGCGAGGCGTCCGCCACGAACCGGCGCTGGCGCTCCACCGAGGTCTGCAGGGCGGTGAGCGTCTCGTTCGTGGTGCGGGCGAGCCGGGCGATCTCGTCGTGCGTGTCCGGTTCGGGCACCCGGCGCGCGAGGTCCTCCGACGCGGTGATCGCGGACATCTCCGCGGTGATCGCCGCCACCGGGCGCAGGGCGCGCCGCGTCACCAGCCAGGTGACCCCGGCGACGACCGCGAGCAGCAGCGGAAAGCCGATCAGCATGGAGGTCAGCGCCGTCGACGTGGCGCTCTGTTCGTCGGCGAGCGAACCGCCCGCGTAGACCGTGAAGTCGCCCCTCTTCTCCGTGCCCACCTCGACGGCGGCGAACCGGTAGTCGGCGCTCTCGCCGTCGACGGTGGCGGACCCGGAGCTGTACTCGGTGTCCTCGTCGACCTCTCCGAGCTCGGGCGCCTCACCGGGCTCTGCCGCCTCGCCCTTGTCGTCCCCGTCGTCACCCGCGTCCTCGCCGCCGGAGCGCGCGGCGGCCCCCACGGGCTCGACCGCGCCGGTCCCGGTGCCGCTGATCCGCTCCAGATCGTCGCTGACGGCGACCAGCCTGCCGTTCTCGTCGACGACCTGCACCGGGCTGTCGTCCTCGTCCGGCAGGTCGAGGTCGTCGAACGGCCGGCCCGCCACCAGCTGCGAGGCGACATCGCGGGCCGCCGCGTCGGCTCGGCCGTCCGCCTGGTCGGTGAGGTTGGCCCGCAGCGCGAGCAGTACGGCGGCGCCCGCGGCGACCAGGGCGAGGGCGACGACCAGGCTCGCGCCGAGCGTGGCCCTGGCCCGCACCGATCCGAACAGCCTGCTCATCGCGGGGCCTCCAGGCGGTATCCGGCGCCGCGCACGGTCTTGATGAGGGCCGCGCCGAGCTTGCGCCGCAGCGTGCTCACGTACACCTCGACGATGTTGGGGTCGCCCTCGTACGCGAAGTCCCAGACGTGCTCCAGGATGTCTCCCTTGGAGACCACCTCGCCCGCCCGCAGCACCAGCTGCTCCAGGACCGCGAACTCCTTGGTGGTGAGGGTGATCTCGTCCTCGCCGCGGAAGACGCGGCGCGCGGCCGTGTCGACCTTGAGGTCGCCCAGGACGTGGACCGGGGACGGGCCCGCGCCGCCGCGCCGCCGCAGCAGCGCCTTCACGCGGGCGACAAGCACGACGTACGAGAAGGGCTTGGTGAGGTAGTCGTCCGCGCCCGTGTCGAGGCCCTCCGCCTCGTCGTACTCGCCGTCCTTGGCGGTGAGCATCAGGATCGGCACCTCGTTGCCCGCGGCGCGCAGCGTGGAGCAGACGCGGTAGCCGTTCATGCCGGGCAGCATGATGTCGAGGATCACCAGGTCGTACGTGCCCTCGCTCGCCCGGTGCAGCCCGTCGACGCCGTCGTGGACGACGTCGACGGCGTAGCCCTCGGCGGTCAGGCCCTTGGCGAGCGACAGGGCCAGCCGCTTCTCGTCTTCCACGATCAACAAACGCATGCGCTCAGGGTGGCAGAGCGAAGCTGAAGAGTTCTTCAGGCGGCTTCAGCGTGGGTTCAGGAACGCTCCGCCAGATTGGTCCTCGTCGAAAGCGAACGACAGCGGCCCACCGGCCGCAGCGAACTCGCACACCGTCTCGGAGGAACACCCATGAAGCGCAACATCGTGATCGCCACCGTCGCCGCCGCGGCCCTGATCGGAGGCGGCACCGCCACCGCCTTCGCGGTCGGCGGTGACGACGACAGCGCAGCCAACCGTTCGAGCGTCCAGCTCAAGGACCACGACCGCGGGGACGACGACGGCAAGGACGACGACCGCGACGACGCCGCGGAGAACACCGCCGAGGCGAAGGCCGCCAAGGTGACGGCCGCGGACGCCATCAAGGCCGCCCTCGCCGACACCAAGGGCACCGCGGTCTCCGCCGAGCTCGACGACGAGGACGGCGGCCTGGTCTGGGACGTCGACCTCCTGAACGGCAAGACGTGGCACAGCGTCGAGGTCGACGCGGGCACCGGCAAGGTCCTGGGCTCCTGGACCGAGAAGGATGACGACGGTGACGACGCCGCCGATGCCGCCCGCGTGAACTCCGCGCTGAAGGGCGCGACCGTCGGCGCCGCGGACGCCGCGAAGGCCGGCGCCGACAAGGGCACCGTGACCTCCGTGGACCTGGACGACGACGGCACGGCGACCGCCTGGAACGTGGAGACGACCGGCGCGAAGGGCGCCGAGTCCGAGTACGACGTCGACCTGAAGACCGGCAAGGTCACGGCGGACCACTCGGACGACCACGCCGACCACGACGACCAGGACGACAACGACACCGACGGCTCCGACGACTGACGTACGGAACACCATCGCGGCCCGGACCTCAGGTCCGGGCCGTTCCCGTGCGCGCCGGTCGTGCGCTAGCTCTCCGTGAGCCCCTCGACCAGCTCGTCCGCGGCCGTGTACGGGTCCAGCTCCCCCGCCACGATGCGCTCCGCGAGCGCGGAGAGCCTGAGGTCGCCGTGCAGGGACCCGATCCGCTGCCGCAGCGTCGTGACGGCGATCGTCTCGACCTCCCGGGAGGCGCGGGCGACCCGCCGCTCGGCGAGGACGCCGCGCTCCTCCATCCAGGCCCGGTGCTTCTCCAGCGCCTCCACGACCTCGTCGACGCCTTCGCCGCGCGCCGCGACCGTCTTCACGATGGGCGGCCGCCAGTCGCCGGGGCCGCGGGACTCGCCGAGGCCCAGCATGTGGTTCAGCTCGCGGGCGGTCGCGTCGGCGCCGTCGCGGTCCGCCTTGTTGACGACGTACACGTCGCCGATCTCCAGGATGCCGGCCTTGGCCGCCTGGATGCCGTCGCCCATGCCGGGCGCGAGGAGCACCACCGACGTGTCCGCCTGGGAGGCGATCTCCACCTCGGACTGGCCGACGCCGACGGTCTCGACGAGGATCACGTCGCAGCCCGCCGCGTCCAGGACGCGGATGGCCTGCGGCGCGGCCCACGCGAGCCCGCCGAGGTGACCGCGCGTGGCCATGGAGCGGATGTAGACGCCGGGGTCGGACGCGTGGTCCGACATCCGGACCCGGTCGCCGAGGAGGGCGCCGCCGGAGAAGGGCGACGACGGGTCCACGGCGAGGACGCCGACCCGCTTCCCGGCCCGCCGGTAGGAGCTCACGAGCGCGGACGTCGATGTCGACTTGCCGACACCGGGCGATCCGGTGAGACCGACCACGTAGGCGTGGCCCGCGAGCGGGGCCAGCGCCGCCATCACTTCGCGCAGCTGCGGTGACGCCCCCTCGACCAGTGAGATCAGCCGGGCCACGGCCCGCGGCCTGCCCTCGCGGGCCTGCGCCACCAGGGAGGGGACGTCCTGCATCACAGCTCCGTTCAGTACGTACGGGAGAGGACCGACGTGCGGTCAGGCCTTGGCGACCTTCACGATCAGGGCGTCGCCCTGCCCGCCGCCGCCGCACAGCGCGGCCGCGCCCACGCCGCCGCCCCGCCGCTTCAGCTCCAGGGCGAGGTGCAGCACGAGGCGTGCGCCCGACATACCGATCGGGTGCCCAAGGGCGATGGCTCCGCCGTTGACGTTCACCTTTTCCGACGAAACTCCGAGGTCGTTCATTGACTGCACCGCGACGGCGGCGAAGGCTTCGTTGATCTCGATCAGGTCGAGGTCGGAGACCGTCAGGCCCTCCTTCTTCAGCGCGTGCTGGATGGCGTTGGACGGCTGGGACTGGAGCGAGTTGTCGGGTCCCGCCACATTGCCGTGCGCCCCGATCTCGGCGAGCCAGTCGAGGCCCAGCTCCTCGGCCTTGGCCTTGGACATGACGACGACCGCGGCGGCGCCGTCGGAGATCTGCGAGGCGGAGCCCGCCGTGATCGTGCCGTCCTTGGAGAAGGCGGGGCGCAGCTTGCCGAGGGACTCGGCGGTGGTCTCCGGGCGGATGCCCTCGTCCTTGGCGAAGAGCACCGGGTCGCCCTTGCGCTGCGGGATCTCGACCGGGGTGATCTCGGCCTCGAACAGGCCGTTCTTCTCCGCGGCGGCGGCGCGCCGGTGGGAGAGGGCGGCCACCTCGTCCTGCTCGGGACGGCGGATGCCGAGCCGGGTGTTGTGCTTCTCCGTGGACTCGCCCATGGCGACGCCGTCGAAGGAGTCGGTCAGGCCGTCGTGCGCCATGGAGTCGAGCATCTCGATCGCGCCGTACTTGTGGCCCTCGCGGGACTTGGGGAGCAGGTGCGGGGCGTTGGTCATGGACTCCTGACCGCCGGCCACCACGATGTCGAACTCGCCCGCGCGGATCAGCTGGTCGGCGAGCGCGATGGCGTCGAGGCCCGAGAGGCAGACCTTGTTGACGGTCAGCGCGGGGACGTTCATGGGGATGCCCGCCTTGACGGCGGCCTGGCGTGCCGGGATCTGCCCTGCCCCGGCCTGGAGCACCTGGCCCATGATCACGTACTGGACCTGGTCGCCGCCGATTCCCGCGCGTTCCAGCGCGGCCTTGATCGCGAAGCCCCCCAGGTCCGCACCCGAGAAGGACTTCAGCGAGCCGAGGAGACGGCCCATGGGCGTGCGTGCGCCCGCGACGATCACTGAGGTGGTGCCGGTCGTTCCTGCCATGTGCGACGACCCCTTGGGAGGAGAGGAGTTAACGAGGGTTTATCTGAATGTACTGAGCAGTACCCCTGCCGTCATCGGGCGGCGACTGTGATCGCGCGCACGTTGCGTAATCACTGGGTCAAGCGCTGCACTTGAACCATGCTGACGCGAATCGATCACATCGGGATCGCCTGTTTCGACCTCGACAAGACCGTCGAGTTCTACCGCGCGACGTACGGATTCGAGGTGTTCCACACCGAGGTCAACGAAGAGCAGGGCGTGCGCGAGGCCATGCTCAAAATCAACGAGACGAGTGACGGAGGTGCCTCCTACCTCCAGCTCCTGGAACCGACCCGCGACGACTCCGCGGTCGGCAAGTGGCTGGCCAAGAACGGCGAGGGCGTGCACCACATCGCCTTCGGCACCGCGGACGTGGACGGCGACGCCGCGGCCATCAAGGACAAGGGCGTACGCGTCCTCTACGAAGAGCCCCGAATCGGCTCCATGGGGTCACGCATCACGTTCCTGCACCCGAAGGACTGCCACGGCGTCCTTACGGAACTTGTCACTTCGGCACCCTCCGAGGCACCGGAGCACTGACCTCCGTATATCTGGGCCGGTAGGGTTAGTGGCGGCCGTCCGAACTTTGGGCGGCCACGTACCGGGGTCCGGGTTTCGGGGGACGAGCGTCGGGGCAGCAGCTCATGCCCCGCTGTTGATCTGACACCATTCCCCCGGGGGCCCCGTTCGGCGGATGGACGGGGCTCGTTGGAGAGACTTGCGACCAGGGGACGGATGGGACCGCGCAGTGCGGGGCTACGAACGCCAAGAGAACTCGCGGGCTGAGACCGACAGTCTGTCGCGGTTCGAGGCCGAGATGGACCGGCTGAAGACCGAGCGGGAGAAAGCCGTCCAGCACGCCGAGGACCTCGGCTACCAGGTCGAGGTGTTGCGCGCCAAGCTGCACGAGGCGCGCCGCAACCTCGCGTCCCGGCCTGCCTACGACAGCGCGGACATCGGGTATCAGGCCGAGCAGTTGCTCCGCAACGCCCAGATCCAGGCCGAGCAGCTGCGCGCCGACGCCGAGCGCGAGCTCCGCGACGCCCGCGCGCAGACCCAGCGCATCCTCCAGGAGCACGCCGAGCAACAGGCCCGCCTCCAGTCCGAGCTGCACGCCGAGGCCGTCTCGCGCCGCCAGCAGCTCGACCAGGAGCTGGCCGAGCGCCGCAGGACCGTCGAGTCCCACGTCAACGAGAACGTGGCCTGGGCCGAGCAGCTCAGGGCCCGCACGGAACAGCAGGCCCGCCGCCTCCTCGACGAGTCGCGCGCCGAGGCCGACCAGGCCCTGGCCGCCGCCCGCGCGGAGGCCGCCCGGATCGCCGAGGAGGCCCGCCAGCGCCTCGCAGGGGACGCGGAGGCCGCCCGCGCCGAGGCCGAGGCGATCCTGCGCCGCGCCCGCACCGACGCCGAGCGCCTGCTGAACGCCGCGTCGACGCAGGCCCAGGAGGCCACCGACCACGCCGAGCAGCTGCGCTCCACCACGGCGACCGAGTCCGAGCAGGCGCGCCGCCAGGCCGCCGAGGCGAGCCGGGCCGCCGAGCAGCGCATGGCCGAGGCCGAGACGGCGCTGCGCGCGGCGCGCGGCGAGGCCGAGAAGGTGCTCGCCGAGGCCAAGGAGGCCGCGGCCAAGCAGCTGTCGGCCGCCGAGGCGGCGAACGAACAGCGCACGCGGACCGCCAAGGAGCAGGTCGCCCGCCTGGTCGGCGAGGCCACCAAGGAGGCCGAGTCCACCAGGTCCGAGGCCGAGCAGCTGGTCGCCGACGCCCGCGCGGAGGCCGAGAAGCTGATCGCGGACGCCGCCGAGAAGGCGCGCACGATCACCGCCGAGGAGACCGCGAGCCAGCTCGCGAAGGCCGCGCGGACCGCCGAGGAGGTCCTCGACAAGGCCTCGAAGAACGCCAAGGAGACCACGAAGGCCGCCACCGAGGAGGCCGAGCGGATCCGGTCCGAGGCGGAGGCCGAGGCGGACCGGCTGCGCGCCGAGGCGCACGACATCGCCGAGGAGCTCAAGGGCGCGGCGAAGGACGACACGAAGGAGTACCGCGCCAAGACCGTCGAGCTGCAGGAGGAGGCGCGCCGGCTGCGCGGCGAGGCCGAGCAGCTGCGGGCCGACGCGGTCTCCGAGGGCGAGCGCATCCGGGGCGAGGCGCGGCGCGAGGCGGTCAAGGAGATCGAGGAGGCGGCCAAGTCCGCCGAGGAGCTGCTCGCCAAGGCGAAGGCCGACGCCGAGGAGCTGCGCACGGCCGCGGCCACCGAGAGCGACCGGGTCCGTACCGAGGCCGTCGAGCGCGCCACGACGCTGCGCACGCAGGCCGAGGAGACCCTGGAGCGCACCCGTGAGGAGGCCGAGCGGCACCGCGAGGAGGCCGCCGAGCAGGCCGCGGCCACGAAGTCCGAGGCCGAGGAGGCCGCGCGGGCGCTGCGCGAGGAGACCGAGCAGGCCATAGCGGCACGGCAGGCCGAGGCCGCCGAGGAGCTGACGCGGCTGCGCACGGAGGCCGAGGAGCGCCTGTCGGCCGCCGAGCAGGCGCTGACCGACGCCCGGGCCGAGGCCGAGCGCATGCGCAAGGAGGCCACGGACGAGACGGACCGGCTGCGCGCCGAGTCCGCCGAGCGGATCCGCACGCTCCAGGCGCAGGCCGAGACCGAGGCGGAGCGGCTGCGCGACGAAGCCGCGGCCGATGCCTCGCAGGCCCGCGCCGAGGGCGAGAACATCGCCGTACGGCTGCGTTCGGAGGCCGCCGCCGAGGCGGAGCGGCTCAAGACGGAGGCCCAGGAGTCGGCCGACCGGGTCCGCGCGGAGGCCGCGGCCGCCGCCGAGCGCGTCGGCACGGAGGCCGCCGAGGCGCTCGCCGCCGCCCAGGAGGAGGCGGTCCGCCGTCGCCGCGAGGCCGAGGAGACCCTCAACTCCGCGCGTGCGGAGGCCGACCAGGAGCGTGAGCGGGCCCGCGAGCAGAGCGAGGAGCTCCTCGCGTCCGCCCGCAAGCGCGTCGAGGAGGCGCAGGCCGAGGCGGTCCGGCTCGTCGAGGAGGCCGACCGCCGCGCGACCGAGCTGGTCTCGGCCGCCGAGCAGCACGCCCAGTCCGTACGCGACTCCGTGGCCGGCCTGCACGAGACGGCGCAGGAGGAGGTCGCGGGGCTGCGCTCGGCCGCCGAGCACGCCGCCGAGCGTACGAGGACGGAGGCGCAGGAGGAGGCGGACCGCGTCCGCTCCGACGCCTACGCCGAGCGGGAGCGCGCCACCGAGGACGCCAACCGCACCCGGCGCGAGGCGACGGAGGCCTCGGAGGCCGCCAAGGAGCTCGCGGAGCGTACGGTCGCGGACGCCATCGCGGAGGCCGAGCGGCTGCGCTCGGCCGCCTCGGAGCACGCCCAGCAGGTGCGCACGGAGGCGTCGGACACCATCGCGCAGGCGGAGCAGGACGCGGCACGCACGCGTGCCGACGCCCGCGAGGACGCCAACCGCATCCGCAACGACGCGGCGAGCCAGGCCGACACGCTGATCGGCGAGGCCCGCAGCGAGGCCGAGAAGCTGCAGAACGAGACGGTCGCGGCGGCCGAGCGGCTGCGTGCCGAGTCGACGGCGGAGGCCGAGCGGCTCAAGACCGAGTCCACCACGGAGGCCGAGCGCGTCCGCGCGGAGGCCGCCGAACAGGCGGAGCGGCTCACGGCCGAGTCCACCGCGGAAGCGGAGCGCGTCCGTACGGAAGCCGCGGAGCAGGCCGAGCGGCTGCGCGCCGAGTCCACCGCCGAGGCGGAGCGGGTCCGTGCGGAGTCCGTGGCGAAGGCCGAGAAGCTCATCTCGGACGCCTCCGGCGACGCCGAGCGGCTGCGCGCCGAGGCCGCCGAGACGGTCAACTCCGCGCAGCAGCACGCCGAGCGGATCCGCAGCGAGTCCGAGCGCGTCAAGGCCGCGGCGGCGAGCGAGGCCGAACGGCTCACGTCGGAGGCGCGCGAGGAGGCCGAGCGCACGCTCGACGAGGCCCGCAAGGAGGCCAACAAGCGCCGTCAGGAAGCCGCCGAGCAGGTCGACACGCTCATCACGGAGGCCGCGGCGGAGGCCGAGAAGCTGACGGCGGACGCCCAGGAGAAGGCGCTGAAGGCGACCACGGACGCCGAGGCGCAGGCCGACACGATGGTCGGCGCGGCCCGCAAGGAGGCCGAGCGGCTGGTCGCGGCGGCGACGGTCGAGGGCAACTCCCTGGTGGAGAAGGCCCGTACGGACGCGGACGAGCTGCTCGTCGGCGCCCGCCGCGACGCGACGGCCATAAGGGAGCGCTCGGAGGAGCAGCGCGACCGTCTCAGCGCCGAGATCGAGGAGTTGCACGACCGCGCCCGCCGCGAGTCCGCCGAGGCGATGAAGTCCGCGGGCGAGCGGTGCGACGCGCTGGTCAAGGCCGCGGAGGAGCAGCTGGCCGAGGCCGAGGCGAAGGCCAAGGAGCTGGTCTCGGACGCCAACTCGGAGGCGGGCAAGGTCCGTATCTCCGCCGTGAAGAAGGCCGAGGCGCTCCTGAAGGAGGCCGAGACGAAGAAGGCCGCGCTGACCCGCGAGGCCGAGCGGATCAAGGCCGAGGCCGAGGCGGAGGCGACGCGCATGGTCGAGGAGGGCAAGCAGGAGCTGGAGGTTTTGGTGCGGCGCCGCGCGGACATCAATGCGGAGATCTCCCGTGTCCAGGACGTGCTGGAGGCGTTGGAGTCTTTCGAGGCCCCGTCGAGCGGTGCGAAGTCCGGGTCGGGCGGCGGTTCGGGCGCGGGCGGTGTCAAGGCGGGAGCCGCGGCCGGATCGACACGTTCGAGTGGCAAGCAGTCGGAGGGGTAGTCAAAGGGAATCTGCCGTGCTCCGAAAGGACCTTTGGCCCTGTCCCTGGCAAGCGCTCTGACGGTCAGCCACTCAAAAGGGGTGTCATTCTCCAGATCAAACAGGCATCTGCTCGATGACACGCCGCTTGGACCCCTAGGATTCCCTCTATCACCTCACCGGTCTCATTCGACAGGAACCCCATGAGCGACACTTCCCCCTACGGCTTCGAGCTTGTGCGGCGTGGGTACGACCGCGCTCAGGTGGACGAACGTATCTCCAAGCTCGTCTCCGACCGTGACAGCGCTCTTGCCCGTATCACTGCTCTGGAAAAGCGCATCGAGGAGCTCCACCTCGAAACGCAGAACGCCCAGGCCCAGGTCTCCGACGCCGAGCCGTCGTACGCCGGTCTCGGTGCCCGCGTCGAGAAGATCCTCCGCCTCGCCGAGGAGGAGGCGAAGGACCTGCGCGAGGAGGCCCGTCGCGCGGCCGAGCAGCACCGCGAGCTCGCCGAGTCCGCCGCCCAGCAGGTGCGCAACGACGCCGAGTCGTTCGCCGCCGAGCGCAAGGCCAAGGCCGAGGACGAGGGCGTCCGGATCGTCGAGAAGGCCAAGGGCGAGGCGAGCGCGCTGCGGACCGAGGCCCAGAAGGACGCGCAGTCCAAGCGCGAGGAGGCGGACGCCCTCTTCGAGGAGACCCGTGCCAAGGCCGCCCAGGCCGCCGCGGACTTCGAGACGAACCTCGCCAAGCGCCGTGAGCAGTCCGAGCGTGACCTGGCCTCCCGTCAGGCCAAGGCGGAGAAGCGCCTCGCGGAGATCGAGCACCGTGCGGAGCAGCTGCGCCTGGAGGCGGAGAAGCTGCGGACCGACGCGGAGCGCCGCGCCCGGCAAACCGTCGAGACCGCTCAGCGCCAGGCCGAGGACATCGTGGCCGACGCGAACGCGAAGGCGGACCGGATCCGTTCGGAGTCCGAGCGCGAGCTCGCCGCGCTCACGAACCGCCGCGACAGCATCAACGCGCAGCTCACCAATGTGCGGGAGATGCTGGCGACGCTCACCGGTGCCGCTGTGGCTGCCGCCGGCACGCCCGCCGACGACGAGCCCGTCTCTCGCGGGGTGCCGGCTCAGCAGACCCGCTGAGGCGCTTGCCGAGCCCCCTGCCCAAGTGGCAGGGGGCTTTGTCCCGTTTTAGCGTTGCCGCATGATCGAGCTTGAGGGGCTGACCAAGCGGTACGGCGAGAAGGTGGCCGTCAACAACCTGAGCTTCGCCGTCCGCCCCGGCATGGTCACCGGCTTCCTCGGTCCGAACGGCGCGGGCAAGTCCACCACCATGCGCATGCTGCTCGGGCTCGACCACCCCTCGGCCGGCGCCGTCCGCATCGACGGCCGGCACTACACCGAGCTGAAGGACCCCCTCACGCGCATCGGCGCGCTCCTCGACGCCAAGGCGATGCACGGCGGCCGCAGCGCCTACCACCACCTGCTCTGCCTCGCGCAGAGCAACGGCATCCCGCGCGCCCGCGTCAGCGAGGTCCTCGACACCGTCGGGCTGACCGCCGTCGCCAAGAAGAAGGCCAAGGGCTTCTCGCTCGGCATGGGCCAGCGCCTGGGCATCGCCGGGGCGCTCCTCGGCGATCCCGAGATCCTGATGTTCGACGAGCCGGTCAACGGCCTCGACCCCGAGGGCATCCACTGGATCCGCAACCTGATGAAGTCCCTTGCCGCGCAGGGGCGTACGGTCTTCGTCTCCTCGCATCTGATGAGCGAGATGGCGCTCACCGCCGATCATCTCGTCGTCATCGGCCAGGGCCGCCTGCTGGCCGACCTGTCGATGTCCGACTTCATCCGGCAGAACTCCCGGTCGTACGTCAGACTCCGCTCCCCGCAGCGCGAACGTCTCCTCGACGTCCTGCACCGGGCGGGCGTCACCGCCGTCGACGTGGGCGACGGCGCCCTCGAAGTGGACGGTGCCCCGGCGGAGGAGCTCGGTGAGCTCGCCGCGCGGAACCAGCTCGTCCTCCATGAGCTGAGCCCCCAACAGGCCTCCCTGGAGGAGGCGTTCATGCAGCTCACCGCGGAGTCGGTCGAATACCACGCGCACGCCGACCACAAGGGTCCCGGCCAGGGCCGGCAGCCGCGGAAGGGAGCCTGAGCGATGGCCGCGACGCAGGTACTGCGATCGGAGTGGACCAAGATCCGCTCGGTCTCCTCGACCGTCTGGACGCTCGGGCTCGCCCTCGTCGTCACGATCGCGCTCGGCGCGGTGATCAGCGTCCTGTCCAAGAACGACTACGACGGCCTGGACGCCAGGGACAAGCTGACCTTCGACCCGACGTTCATCAGCTTCGCCGGGATGTCCCTCGGCCAGCTCGCGATGATCGTCTTCGGGGTGCTCGTCGTCTCGAACGAGTACAGCACCGGCATGATCCGCACCTCGCTCGCGGCGGTCCCGCAGCGCGCCGCGTTCCTGTTCGGCAAGGTCACCGTCGCCACGCTGCTCGCCTTCGTGGTGGGCCTGGCCACCAGCTTCCTCACGTTCTTCGTCGGACAGGCGATGCTCGGCCCGTACAAGGCGCAGATCGGCGACCCCGGAGTGCTGCGCGCCGTCATCGGCGGCGCGCTCTACATGACGCTCATCGCGATGTTCTCCATGGGTGTCGCGGCGATGCTGCGCAGCCCGATGCTCTCCCTCGGCATCCTGATGCCGTTCTTCTTCCTCATCTCCAGCATCCTCGGCAACGTGTCGGCGACGGAGAAGATCGGCCGCTTCCTGCCCGACCAGGCCGGCAGCAAGATCATGCAGGTCAAGTCGCCGTTCGACGACGACACCCCGTACGGGCCGTGGGGCGGCCTCGCGATCATGCTGGTGTGGGTGGTGCTCGCGCTGCTCGGTGGGTACGTACTGCTGAAGAAACGGGACGCGTGATCCAGGGCGTGTCTCCAGGACCGGCCCGTGCCCCGGGGGGACATGTGACGACGCAGGACCGCGGACTCGCCGCGCTCGGTCTCGACGGCGTGCCCGCGCTGCAACCCCTCACCTACCCGGGCCTGCCCGTCACGGTCCCCGCCCTGCTCACCGGCGCGGAACTCCTTGAGCTGCACCCGCGTCCCGGCGGGCTCGGCGCGTGGACCGTCGACGGCACCGGCCACCCGCCGCACCGCTCACTCGACGACATCCTCACCGCCCTCGGCCGGCCACCCGTCGCGGACCGCCACCCCGTCATCGCCGTCGGCTCGAACGCCTCTCCCGGCCAGCTCTCCCACAAGCTCGCCCGGCGGGGCATCTCCGGCACCGTGCCGATGGTGCCCGTGCGGCTGCGCGGCCTCGGCATCGGCTGCTCCGCCCACATCGGCCGCGCCGGGTACGTGGCGGCCGCCCCCTACGGAGCGCGCACCGCACGGACCACCCTCGTCGTCTCCTGGCTGGACGCGGCACAGCTGCCCGCCGTCGACGCCACCGAGCTGCCCAACTACCGGCGGGTCCCGCTGCCCGGGGACGCGTACGGAATGACCCTGCCGTCCGGCGAGCGGCTCGACGGGGCGTACGTCTACGTCAGCGTGCGCGGCGTCCTCGCCGACCCGGTGACCGGACTGCCGCGGCCCGGCGGCGGCGACCAGGCCGCGCTGCTCGACGCGCTTCTCGACGCGTCGCCGCGCCTGCGGGAACTGCTCGGGCCCGACGCGGCGTCCTGGGTGAGGCGGGCGGCAGCCGACCCCGAGCTCCGCGCGCGGGGCACGCTCCTCTTCGCCGAGGAGGGCTGGGTGCTGCCGTGGACGGAGCTCCCGGCGCCGTAGCCGCTTTTACCTGCTCTTGGCTGGAACCGTCAGCTCCCCGTTATCCTCCTAACCCTTACGGGGGCGTGTGCCCCGACGTCCTGAACCATTCGATGGGTGCGGAGAATGATCGAGGCAGTCGGCCTGACGAAGCGCTACGGCGCCAAGACAGCCGTGTACAACCTTTCCTTCCAGGTGCGGCCCGGAACCGTCACCGGCTTCCTCGGGCCCAACGGCTCCGGCAAGTCGACGACGATGCGCATGATCCTCGGGCTCGACGCGCCCACCACCGGGCAGGTGACGATCGGCGGCTATCCCTACCGCAAGCTGCCGAACGCCCCCCGCCAGGTCGGTGCGCTGCTCGACGCCAAGGCCGTGCACGGCGGTCGGCACGCCCGCAACCACCTGCTCTGCCTCGCGCAGCTCTCCGGCATCCCGGCCCGCAGGGTCGACGAGGTGCTCGGCGTCGTGGGTCTGCAGGACGTGGCGAAGAAGCGCTCCAAGGGCTTCTCGCTCGGCATGGGCCAGCGGCTCGGCATCGCGGCGGCGCTCCTCGGCGACCCGCAGGTGCTGCTCTTCGACGAGCCGGTCAACGGCCTCGACCCCGAGGGCATCCTCTGGGTCCGCAACCTGATGAAGTCGCTCGCCGCCGAGGGCCGCACGGTCTTCGTGTCGTCCCACCTGATGAGCGAGATGGCGCTCACCGCCGAGCACCTCATCGTGATCGGCCGCGGCCAGCTGCTCGCCGACATGAGCGTCAGGGACTTCATCTCGCACAACTCCGCGGACTTCGCGCGGGTGCGTACGCCGGACAGCGAGCCCGAGCACCGCGAGAAGCTGACGGCCGCGCTGACCGAGGCGGGCGGCCAGGTGCTGCCCGAGCAGGACGGCGCGCTGCGCGTCACCGGTCTGCCGCTCCCCCGCATCAGCGACCTCGCGCACGGCGCGGACGTCCGCCTGTGGGAGCTCTCCCCGCACCAGGCCTCGTTGGAAGAGGCGTACATGCGGATGACGCAGGGCGCCGTCGACTACCGCTCCACGGTCGACCAGCGCGCGGGCCTCCAGCAGGAGATGCCGCCCGGCGCCATGCCCCCCGGCGCGCTGCCGCAGGGTGTGCCGGTGCCCGGTCAGGGCCAGCCCGGCTGGTACGCCCCGCCGCCGCCCCAGCAGGGCGGCGGTCAGCCCTTCGCGACGCCGCAGCCGCAGGGCGCGCCCCCTGCGCCGAACCCGTACGCCGCGGCGCCCCCGCAGCAGGCGCCGGCGGCCCCCGCCGCTCCCGCCCCCGACATGACCAAGCGCGCCACCGCCACCGACAACGAGGACGCCGCACGATGACCACGCCTCCGACTCCGCAGCAGCAGCCGCAGGCGCAGCAGCCCCAGCAGGTGTACGCACCGGCCGGCGCCCCGGCGCCGCAGGGCGCCCCGATGGCCCCGCCGCCGGCCGCCCCCGCGCCGCCGTCCGCCTGGCAGCAGGCGATGGCCAACGCCTACACCTCGCCGATCCCGGTCAAGCAGACCCACCTCGGCAACGCCCTGGCCTCCGAGTGGACGAAGATCAAGTCAGTCCGCTCCACGATGTGGACCCTGGGCATCTTCCTGCTCCTGGTCGTCGGCATCGGCCTGCTCGCCGTGGCGAACACCGATGCGACCGACTACGCGGACATGCCGTTCACCGTCCCGGCCTTCTTCGGTCTGATGCTCGGTCAGATCTGCCTGATCACGCTCGGTGTGCTCGTCACCTCGTCCGAGTACGGCACGGGCATGATCCGTACGACGTTCACCGCGTCCCCGCAGCGCTACCGTGTCCTCGCCGCGAAGGTCATCATCTACTTCGCGGTCGCCTTCGTGGTCTCCGCCGGCTCCATCCTCCTCGTGGGCCTGGCGGCCTCGGCGGCCCACAGCGGCCCCGAGGCGGGTGACCTGCCCTGGGCGGGCACGGTCTTCAAGGGCGGTCTGTACGTCTCGCTGCTCGGCGTGCTCGCGCTCGCCGTCGGCTCGATGCTGCGGCACTCCGCGGGCGCCATCACCGCCATGCTCGGCGTGGTCCTGGTGCCGGCGATCATGCCCGCGTTCCTGATGATCTGGGAGAGCACGCAGCCGCTCGGCGAGAAGATGAACGACTACAACGCCATCACGGCGCTCGCCAAGATCTTCGGCGCGGACACCGCCGACGGCACCGGCGGCGGCTCGCAGCTGGTGCTGCTCGTCGTCGTCACGGTGGCCGCCGTCGCCGGCGCGTTCGCACTCCTGGAGAAGCGCGACGTATAGCCGTACGGCACAGGCGTTACGGGGCTCAGTACCTCGGCGCGTTACGGGACCGCTGCACCCGCGTGGTGCGGCGGTCCTTCGCGTTCCAGCACGCCTTGTGCCAGTGTCTGCGCTCGTCCACGCCGGAGTGCTCGGGCCAGGCCACCACGTGGGCGAGGGCCGACGGGATCTCCTGGTCGCAGCCCGGGCAGCGGTACCGCTTGCCCGCCGAGCTCGCGCCCGCGACGTGGCGCACGCTCCACTCCTCGCCCTGCCAGCTCTCGGTGGACTGGAAGCCGCCGTAGCGGCCCGGTGGTTCCACGCCCGCGGTCGCCTTCGACTCTCCGGCGCCCTTGGGGCGGTTGCGACGCGGGGACACGGAAACACCTCACGGGCTGTACGGCGGTCAGGGGTGTGACCAGCCTACGCGCCACGCCCCGGGGTACCCGTGCCGCACCGAGGGCCGCCGGCCCCTTCGCTGCACGGAAAATCCAACAATCTTCATGCCAGGCCGTGCCTTTGGCACGTGTCACGCGTTGTTGCCCGTAGGGGGAGTGCCTGCGTCGGCGTCAAGGAGGCAGGAGTTCGATGCGTGTAGGTAGTTTTGTTCTGGCCGCCCAGTTCCCCGGACAGGGGCAGGGGGAGGCACTGCACCGAGCGGTGCGGTCCGCCGAGGTGGCCGAGGAGGCGGGGCTCGATTCGGTCTGGCTCGCCGAGCACCACTTCGTGCCGTACGGCACGTGCCCGTCGGCGGTGACCCTCGCGGCCCTGCTGCTCGGGCGGACCCGGCGGATCCGCGTCGGCACGGCCGTCAGCGTACTCCCGACCGTGCACCCCGTGGCGCTCGGCGAGCAGGCGGCACTGCTGCACATGACGTCCGGCGGCCGGTTCTCGCTCGGTGTCGGACGCGGCGGTCCCTGGGTGGACCTGGAGGTCTTCGGGGCCGGCCTGGAGGCGTACGAGAAGGGTTTCCCGGAATCGCTCGACCTGCTGCTCCGATGGCTGAAGGAGCCCCGGGTCGGGGGCGGCGGCGGCCGGTTCTCCTTCCGCGAGGTGGCCGTCGTGCCGCGCCCGCAGGAGGCGCTGCCCGGCCAGGGCGACAGCGCGGGGCCCGAGGTGATCGTCGCCTGCACCTCGCCGTCCAGCGTGCGGCTCGCGGCACAGCGCTGTCTGCCCATGCTGCTCGGCATGCATGTGGGCGACGACGAGAAGGCCGAAATGGTGGCGTTGTGGAACCGGCACGCCCGTGCCGCCGGGCACGCCCCCGAGCAGGTCGCCGCCGCGTCGCACGTCTCCGCCGGGGTCGCGCAGATCGCGGACCGGCGCGTGGAGGCGGCCGAGACCTTACAGAAGGCGATGCCCGGCTGGCTGAAGCAGGGCCTGGACGCCCATGTGACCGTGGACGGCAGGCACCGGGCCATGCGGGACCCGGCGGCCTACACCGAGCTGCTCTGCGGGCTGCATCCCGTGGGCACCCCGCAGGTGTGCGCCGACCGGATCGCCGCCACGTCCGAGCGCACCGGCATCACGCGCTTCGCGCTGCTCGTGGAGGGCTCGGGCGACCTGGCGGCCACGGAGGAGAACGTGCGGAGGCTGGGCACCGAGGTACTGCCCCAGCTCGGCTGAGATCCGCCGTCCGACTGAGGAGCTGCCGCTCCGGACTAGAACACCTCCCGCGTACGGAGCGGCAGCAACAGACGTCAGCAGTCCCGCAGTTCGGGCGACTGGTTGAGCAGCTGCCCACGGATCGACGTGAAGCGGGCGAGCCGGTCGTCCACCGAAGGATCCAGCGGGAACACCGCTACGCGGTGGCAGTTCTGGAATGCCAGACGCACTCCGAAGTGCCGCTGCAGGGCACCGCGAATCGCGTCACTCGCGAGCGCGCGCAGCAGCTGACCGCGTGCCTGCTCGTCCGGCGGCGGGGTCTGGTTGTCGGCGAACTCGCCGCCGTCGACCTTGAGCTGGGCCACCAGGGAGCTGATCATCTCCCATGCGTAAGGCAGGGAGGTCCGGACGCAGTCGACGAATTCTGCTTCATCGACCTCGCCTCGCTCGGCCTGTTCCAACAGTGCCGGTGAGACGTCGAGCGACATGGGTTCTCCTCTCGCACCCCCGGGGAGCGGGGGCCTACGGACAGGGATGGAGTCCGCCTACGCAGCGTGCACGGACGACGACCTCTTGCTTCTACGGTAGGCACCGGGCGGTGCCTACACCAGAAGATTGGGCGCATAACCGGCCAGGATCGAACAGGTTCATCGCCGGACAAGTCGCTCCCGCGGGGATGAGGGGTGGGCGAATCGCGCGCACCGGCTCCGGTCGAGTAGCGTTGCGCCCCATGCGTCTCGTCATTGCCCGATGCTCCGTGGACTACGCGGGCCGGCTCACCGCCCATCTCCCGTCGGCCCCCCGCCTGATCCTCGTGAAGGCGGACGGCAGCGTCTCGATCCACGCGGACGACAGGGCTTACAAACCGCTCAACTGGATGTCTCCGCCCTGCACATTGAAGGAGGGGACCGGGGACGACGCCGGTGTGTGGACCGTCGTGAACAAGGCGGGCGAGAAGCTCATCATCACGATGGAGGAAGTCCTCCACGACTCCTCGCACGAGCTGGGCGTGGACCCCGGCCTCATCAAGGACGGCGTGGAAGCGCACCTTCAGGAGCTGCTCGCCGACCGGATCGAGACGCTCGGCGAGGGGTACTCACTCATTCGTCGCGAGTACATGACGGCGATCGGCCCGGTGGACATCCTCTGCCGCGACGCCGACGGGCAGACCGTCGCCGTCGAGATCAAGCGGCGCGGCGAGATCGACGGCGTGGAGCAACTCACCCGCTATCTGGAGCTGTTGAACCGCGACCCGCACCTGGCGCCCGTCAGGGGCATCTTCGCCGCCCAGGAGATCAAGCCGCAGGCCCGCGTCCTCGCCACGGACCGCGGCATCGGCTGCACCGTCCTGGACTACAACGCGCTGCGGGGCATCGAGGACGACAAGCTGCGGCTGTTCTGACCGCCCGGCCGCCTCGCCTCAGGCGGTGGGCGTCGTCCCGCCGGAGCCGCTCGCCGAGTTCGACTGGTCGGGCGAGGTGGGCGGGTCGTCGCTCGTGGGCGGTGTCGACGGCGGGGTGCTGGGGGGTGTGCTCGGCGGGGTCGTGGGCGGCGTGGTCGGCGGGTCCGTCGGCTTGTCGGACGGCTTGGTCGGCTTGCCCGTGGGCGTGGTCGGCTTGTCCGTCGGCTTGTCGGACGGCTTCTCCGAGGGCTTGCCGGACGGCTTGTCGCTGCCGCTCGGCGTGGCCGACGGCTTTCCGCTGCCGCTCGGCTTCGGGCCGTCCGAGGTGCCGACGGTGCCGCCGTCGCCCGGGGTGTCGCCGCGGCTCGTGGCGTCCTGCCGCGGCTTGTCGGCGGTCAGGCCGTCCCCGTCGCCGTCCTCCTTCGCCGACTGCTCCGTGGTGACCTTGTCGCCGGGCGGGTCGTTGTTGTCGGACGTGGCGCCGAGGGTGACGACGGTGCCGAGGACGGCGGCGAGGAGGGCTCCGGCGCCGGCGGCGACGAGGTTGCGCCGGGTGCCGCTGATGATGGAGCGGCGGGTCGGCGCGGGGCCGGACCCGAGGGTGGGCGTCGCCTTGCTGGTGACGAGTGTGTCCGGCTCCGGGGGCGGTGCGGGCAGTCCGAAGGCGGCGGGTATGCCGCCGGGGGGCGAAGCCGATTCCTCGTAGCGGGCGTCGGGCACCTCTTCGGCCGTGCGCCCGCCGGGCAGTGCGCCGCCCGAGCGGTCGGCGACCAGGGCGAGGGCCCTGCGCCCGGAGATCATGCCCCGCTTGTCGGCGAGCGCGCCGCGGAGCCCGATGGAGGCCTCCAGCTCGGCGCGGGCCCGGTCCAGCTGCCCGCCGCAGAGCGCGAGGATCCCCAACTCGTGGTGGAAATAAGCCTCTTCGGCGACCTCCCCCGAGTTCCGCGCGGCCTCCTGGCCGGACCGCAGGGCTCGCTCCCAGGCGCCCCAGGCGAGCCCGCCGGCGAAGGCGGGCGCCGCGGTGCGGGCGAGCAGCACGGCCGCGCCGGCCTCCGTGGCGACCAGGGCGCCGAGTGCGGCCTGCACGGCGTCGGCCTCGGCGGCGACGCGCTCCGGGGTGACGGAGGGGTGCCCGGCCCACCAGGCATAGTGCTGAGCGGCGGCCAGGGCGCGCTCGGCCGCCTCGTCGGCGTATCCGGCGGCCTCCAGCTGGGCGCGCACGCCCGCGGCGAGGCGGTAGTGGGCGCCGACCGGGGTGACGAGGGCGCAGCCCACCAGTTCGGCGAGGGCCGCGTCGGCGTGGGTGTCGCCGACGAGGGCGGGCAGGTGGGCCTGGTGCGGCAGCTCGCCGCCGAGGGCGACGGCGAACTTCAGGGTGGCGCGGGCGGACGGGCTGAGCCGGGCGGCGAGCAGGGCGGCGGGTGCGGCGCCGTCGGCGAGCGAGGGCAGCGGGATCTCGGGGCCGTCATCGGGGCCGGCGTCGAAGGACGCGTCGACGGGGCTCTCGGCGAAGTAGCCGTACTCCTCGAAGACGTGCGGGTCGGCGCGCAGCTGGTCGCGCTGGCGGAGCAGGGCGCCCGCCTGGACGAAGCGCAGCGGCAGCCCCTCGGACTCGAACCACAGGTCGCCCGCCCAGTTGGCCTCCTCGTCGTCGAGGACGCGGCCGACGGCGCGCTCCAGGAGTTCCAGGCCGCCGCCCCGGCCGAGTCCGCCGAGGAAGACCTCTTCGAGGTGGCAGTCGGCGGAGGGGGCCGCGACGTCGGGTGTGGCGGCGATGAGGAAGGCGCACTCGGGGGTCGCGTCGAGCAGCTCGTCGAGGCCCGCGCCGCCGAACTCCAGGTCGTCGAGGACGACGACGGCGCCGATGTCGCGGACCAGTTCGAGCAGCTGGGCGCGGTCGGGGCGGTAGAGGGGCGCGTCGTGGACGGCGGCGAAGAGGTCGTGGAGCAGCTCTCCGGGTGTCTTGCGGTAGCCGGAGAGGCGGACGACGCCGTCGGGGGCGAGGTCGGCGCAGTCGTCGGCGACGGCGTTGAGGAGTGCTGTGCGGCCCGATCCCGCGGGTCCGGTCAGCCGTACGGAACGGCCGCGCGCGAGGAGCCGTGCGAGGCGCTCGCGCTCTTCCTGGCGCTCAAGGAGCGGCAGCCTGGGCAGCGCGGGGCCCGGCGGCACGGGCGGCATCGAGGCCCGGCGCAGTTCGGCGCGCCCGTCGGCGGTGCGCTTGGCGGGCCGCTCCGGGCGCTCCCCGGGCGGGCAGGGTTCGATCTCGCTGCCGTCGACGGGGTTGACGGTGAGCAGGAAGTCGCCGGAGACGAGCTGGACGGTGCGGGCGAGCGCGGGCGCGGGCTGACCGAAGTCGGGGGTCAGGGGGTCGCGCGGCGGCCGGCCGGTGTGCGGCGATCCGTCGTCGGTGCCGTCGTGCACGCCGGCGTGGATGCTGTCGTCGTCGGTGCCGTCGCGGCCGTACTCTTCGGGTCCCCGGTTCATCGGGTCCATGGTCTCAGCCCCCCAGATGCGTCGTGTGCACAGCCCCCTCCGGCCTTCGTGCACACTGCGCTGTCGCTTCTGGTCCGGTGCCCCCGTGCGGGTCCGTCTATCGGTGGGCGACCGAACCCTAGACCTTCGCTCAGTATCTACGAGTGGGCGGGGTGCCGCCCCGTCCGAGACGTCACAGTCTCGTGAGGATTGTGCGTGTGGTGCGGTTCAGGATCGTTCAGGCTCTGGGGAGCGATTCGACACCGATGCCGCCTTCGATGGCGAGGATCCGGTGCAGCCGGGTCGCGACGAGGAGGCGCTGCATCTGCGGTGGCACATGGCGCAGGACGAGTCTGCGTCCGCACCGCCCGGCGCGGCGGTGCGCGCCCATGATGACGCCGAGTCCCGTGGCGTCCCACGAGTCGAGTTCGGACAGGTCCAGCACCAGGTCGCCGGCGCCGTCGTCGACGGCCGAGTGCAGGACCGTGCGGGCGTCCGCCGCGCTGCGTACGTCGAGGCGTCCCCCGACGACCAGCTGGGCCTGGTCGCCCCTGATGTGCATATGCGCTCCCCGAGAGTGCTGTGTCTGCTGTGACGCCCGATACGTAGGGCGTCTGCGTATGTCACTGCAACTGACTGCCGCGTGGGCGAGGAAGTTGCCGTCTGTAAGCGAACCGATACCGAATTCACTCCGAGGGGTGACCCGCCGGGTGCCAATGCACCCGACGGGGCGTCAGACGGCGTACGTCAGTGCTGGTTCAGTGCTTGTAGAACCCTTGCCCGCTCTTGCGCCCGATGTCACCGGCGTCAACCATCCGGCGCATCAGCTCCGGCGGCGCGAACTTCTCGTCCTGGGACTCCGTGTAGATGTTGCTGGTGGCGTGGAGCAGGATGTCGACGCCGGTGAGGTCGGCGGTGGCGAGCGGGCCCATGGCGTGGCCGAAGCCGAGCTTGCAGGCGATGTCGATGTCCTCGGCGGTGGCGACGCCCGACTCGTAGAGCTTGGCGGCCTCGACGACGAGGGCGGAGATCAGCCGGGTCGTCACGAAGCCGGCGACGTCGCGGTTGACGACGATGCAGGTCTTGCCGACCGACTCGGCGAACTCCCGGGTGCGGGCGAGGGTTTCGTCGCTGGTCTTGTAGCCGCGCACCAGCTCGCAGAGCTGCATCATCGGAACCGGCGAGAAGAAGTGGGCGCCGACGACGCGCTCCGGGCGCTCGGTGACGGCCGCGATCTTCGTGATCGGGATGGCGGAGGTGTTGGAGGCGAGCACGGCGTCGTCGCGCACGAGCTTGTCGAGCGTGCGGAAGATCTCGTGCTTGACCTCCAGCTTCTCGAAGACGGCCTCGACGACGATGTCGGCGTCGGCGACGGCGTCCAGGTCGGTGGTCGTCGTGATGCGCGCGAGCGCGGCCTCGGCGTCGTCGGCGGCGAGCTTGCCCTTGCTCACGAACTTGTCGTACGACGCCTTGATCCCGTCGGTGCCCCGGGTCAGTGCCTCGTCGGTGACGTCGCGCAGGACGACGTCCCAGCCCGCCTGGGCGGAGACCTGAGCGATGCCGGACCCCATGAGTCCGGCTCCGATGACGGCGAGCTTCCGTGCCACTGTTCCGACTCCCCTACCGCTTATCACGCTTGGCTCACACGCTGTTCACGTATGCCTCTTCGGCGCACGTTAGCGTTCGTGAGGGCGCCTGTGGCCGTGAAGAGATGCGCGTCACGTCTCAAATGACGGACATCACACTGGTACGGCTGCGATACGCCTCATCCGGCGGCGCGCACCGCGTAGTTGAGGACCTTCTCGCCGAGCAGGTCCTCCATCTCGTCGAGCAGCACGAGTGCTTCGCGGGAGACCTCGCCGGGCTCGCGGGACTTGGACATCTCGTCGCCGATCCAGGCCATGAGCGTGCTGTGGAGCCAGGAGAGCTGACCCGCGATCAGCCCGGGCAGGGGGTCGTCGGCGGCGGCCCCGGTCTCCTCCGCGAGGGTCTTCGTGAGGTGCGTGAGCGCTTCCTGCTGGATCGCCCAGAGCCGGGAGCGCAGGGTGTGCGCCTCGGTGATGACCTTCATGAAGTCGGCCCAGCCCGGGAAGAGCCCGATGCCGGGCGAGACACCCTCCACGTCCGCGCGCAGCTCGCGCAGGACTGCGGCCGCGGCGGACTCCCCCGGCCGGCGGCCGCGCACATAGCCGGAGAGCCGGTCGACGACGGCCTCGCCCCGGTCGAGGAACAGGTCCTCCTTGGCCGGGAAGTAGTTGTAGACGGTGTTGGCCGAGACGTCCGCGGCCTCCGCGATCTCCGCGATGGTCACCGCGCCGAAGCCGCGCTCCAGGAAGAGCCCGGTCGCGATGTCCGAGATCCGCTGCTTCGTCTGCCGCTTCTTGCGCTCCCTCAGTCCCTCACTCATGGCCCCATCCTAGGTCCATCGTAGAGTCTCTGAAATTTTGGGGCGATTGCAAATTTTCAGAGACTCTGTTTTTGTGGTCGCCATGGCAATCATCAGCACCTCCGGGCTCGCCCGGACCTTCCAGACCAAGGGCGGCCCCGTCGAAGCCGTGCGCGGCATCGACCTGCGTGTGCAGCCCGGCGAGATCCTGGGCTTCCTCGGGCCGAACGGCGCGGGTAAGACCACCACGCTGCGCATGCTGACCACGCTGCTCGCGCCCACCGGCGGCGCCGCCACCGTTGCGGGCTGCGACCTGGCCCGGGACCCCGCCGGCGTCCGGAGCAGGATCGGGTACGTGGCCCAGTCCGGCGGCGTCGACCTGAGCGTCTCCGTACGCGAGGAGCTTGTCACCCAGGGCCGGCTCTACCGCCTGCCGAAGTCCCGGGCCGAGACCCGCGCCGACGAGCTGGCGCACGACCTCGGCCTCACCGAGCTGATGGAACGCCCCTGCGCGGCGCTCTCCGGCGGCCAGCGCAGGCGGCTCGACATCGCCATGGGGCTCACCCACCGGCCAGAGGTGCTCTTCCTCGACGAGCCGACCACCGGCCTCGACCCGGGCAGCCGGGCCGACCTGTGGGAACTGGTGCGGAAGCTGCGCGACGAGCACGGCACGACGGTCTTCCTCACCACGCACTACCTCGACGAGGCCGACGCGCTCTCCGACCGCCTGGTCGTCGTGGACCGGGGCGTCGTCGTCGCCGACGGCACGCCGAGCGCACTCAAGCTCCAGTACGGCGGCTCGATCGACGCCACCCTCCAGGACACCTTCCTCGCCATCACCGGGCGCGACATCGCATCCCAGTCCACTGCGGACGCGACCCCCGTCGCCGTCTGACCCTCACGCACCGATCCGGGACCCCCACCATGCCTGCACTGCTCTCCGACACCGCGCTGATCTTCGGGCGGTACGCCCGGCAGACCCTCCGCTCCAAGTTCCAGATCCTCTTCGGTGTCCTCACCCCCCTGCTCTACCTGCTCTTCTTCGGCCCGCTCCTCACCGATCTGCCGCTCGGCTCACGGGGCGACTCGTGGCAGGTGCTCGTCCCCGGGCTGCTGCTGCAACTCGGCCTGTTCGGCGCCACGTTCAGCGGCTTCGCGCTCATCATCGAGAAGCAGTTCGGCGTGGTGGAGCGGATGCGGGTGACGCCCGTCAGCCGTCTCGCGCTGCTCCTCGGCCGGATCCTGCGCGACGCCGCGCTCTTCGTCTTCCAGGCCGTGCTGCTCGTGCTCGCCGCGCTCGCGATGGGGCTCAGGGCACCGCTCGGCGGCATCCTCATCGGCTTCGCGTTCGTGGCGCTGCTCACCGCGGGCCTCGCCTCCCTCTCGTACGCGCTGGCCATGAAGGTCTCCAAGGCGCACGAGTTCGGGCCCGCCGTGAACGCCGTGAGCATGCCGTCGATGCTGCTCTCGGGCCTGATGCTGCCGATGGCCCTCGCGCCCACCTGGCTGGACGTGCTCTCCCACTTCATGCCGTTCCGCTACCTCGTCGACGCGATGCGGGCGGGATACGTCGGGGAGTACGCGACCACGACCATGCTGTACGGCGTCCTGATGGCCCTCGCGTTCGTCCTGCTGTCCGTGACGGTGGGCACACGTGTCTTCCGGCGGAGCGGGGCATAGGCCTCACAGGAACCGGCGGATGGGCCGGACGCTCACCTCACGGGCCCGCTGGAGGAGGGAACGTCTCTTCCACCGGCCCTCCCGCATCAGCTCACTGGCCCGCACGTCGTCGTCGAAGTGCCCGTCCAGCGTCGCGGTGAACTCCTGGTCCAGGACGGCGAGCATGACTTCCTCGTCGTGATCGAGGGAGCGACGGTTGAAGTTGGTCGAGCCGATCAGGGCGGCGACGCCGTCGACGGTGATGACCTTGGCGTGCATCATCGTCGGCTGGTACTCGTAGATCCTCACCCCACAGCCGATCAGATCCTCGTAGTAGTGCTGCCCGGCCAGCCGGCAGACCCGCTTGTCGGTGTGCGGCCCGGGCAGCACGATCTCCACCTCGACCCCGCGCCGCGCGGTGGCGCAGAGCAGCTCGACGAAGTACGCGTCCGGGGAGAAGTAGGCCGTGGCCAGGCGGAAGCGTTCCTCGGCGGATTCGAGCATGACGCGCATCAGGGTCTGCATGTCCTGCCAGCCGAAGCTGGCCGAGCCGCGCACCACCTGCACGACGGCGTCGCCCTGGGGGCGGTGCCTGATGAACCGGTCCTGGTCGTCGAAGAGTTCGCCGTGGCACTCGGCCCAGTTCTGCGCGAACGCCGCGGCGATGCCGTCCACCGCGGGGCCGTGCACCTCGACGTGGGTGTCGCGCCACTCGCCGGGGTTGCGGGCGTCGCCGCACCACTCCTCGGCGATGCCCACCCCACCGGTGAAGGCGGTCTCCTCGTCGACGACGAGGACCTTGCGGTGACAGCGGTGGTTCTGCTTGAGGGGCGACAGATGCAGCGGCTTGCGGAACCACGTCACCTGCACCCCCGCCCGCTCCATCACCCGCACCTGCTCGTCCTCGATCAGCCGGCTGCCGAAGCCGTCGAGCAGCAGCCGCACCCGCAGCCCGGCGCGCGCCCGCTCCGCGAGGGCGTCGGCGAACCGGCGGGCGATGTCGCCCTTCCAGTAGACGAAGGTCATCATGTCGACCGTGTGCTCGGCGGATTGGATCGCGGCCAGCATGGCGGTGAAGATCTCGTCGCCGTTGCGCAGGACGGTCAGCGCGTTGCCCTCGGTCGCCGCGATGCCGATCAGCCGCTCCAGACGCCGCCGTATCCGCGCGACGCGATTCGGTACCGCCGGGCGACCGGGCGCTCCGGTGGCACCCGAGGCCGGCTCGGCGGACTCCTGCGTACGGGTCATGACATTCCCTGGCCGGAACACGACGAGGAAACGTCGGGCCGCGGCGCCCGGTCCGGCACGGGCTGAGCGGCGAGCCGACTGTACTCCCGCCCCGCGGGCGGGCCGCGGGCGCCGCATGGGCCGTGGCTGCCGGGGCACACGGCAGACGTACCCGACCTCAAGGAGCCCGTCATGATGGTTGTCGGTATCGTCGCCGTCTGCGTCGTCCTGGCCGTCCTCGCCTTCCTCGTCCCCCGCCTCTCCCGGCACCCCGAACGCGGCACCCAGCGCACCCTGGGAGCCGGTTCGCGCGCCGGCGGCAAGGCTCCCGGCATCCTGGGCCGGATCTTCAGCAAGCCCTTCCGCAGCAGCTCCAAGGCGGTGGGCCACAGCGGCTCCGCCGGCCGCCGTGCCCGGGGCCGCATGCCGTTCTGACTAGGCTGGCCCGCATGGTCAATCTGACGCGCATCTACACCAGGACCGGCGACCAGGGCACCACAGCCCTCGGGGACATGAGCCGCACCGCCAAGACCGATCTGCGGATCGCGGCGTACGCCGACGCCAACGAGGCCAACGCGGCCATCGGCACGGCGATCGCGCTCGGCAGCCTCGACGAGGAGGTCGTGAAGGTCCTGGTCCGGGTCCAGAACGACCTCTTCGACGTGGGCGCCGACCTCTCCACCCCCGTCGTCGAGGACCCGAAGTACCCGCCGCTGCGCGTCGAGCAGAGCTACATCGACAAGCTGGAGGCGGACTGCGACCGCTTCCTGGAGGAACTGGAGAAGCTCCGCAGCTTCATCCTGCCGGGCGGCACGCCGGGCGCGGCGCTGCTGCACCAGGCGTGCACGGTGGTACGGCGGGCCGAGCGCTCGACATGGGCGGCGTTCGAGGTGCACGGAGACGTCATGAACCCCCTGACCGCCACCTACCTCAACCGCCTCTCCGACCTCCTCTTCATCCTGGCCCGCGCGGCCAACAAGGAGGTCGGGGATGTGCTGTGGGTGCCGGGGGGCGAGCGCTAGGACGTGACGCCCACGTCGCGCCAGGCCGTGCGGGCGGCCCGGTACTCCTCGCCGTCCTCGCCGTAGCGCTCCCGGGCCGCCTTCAGTGTGAGCCGGGCGAAGTCGGCGAAGAGGGTCTCCTCACCGACCTCGCCGTCGGTGAGGGCGTCCCACCAGATGAGGCCCGCGCGTTCCCACGCGGGGCCGCCGAGAGCACTCGCCAGCCGGTAGAAGGCGTGGCTGGGGATGCCGTTGTTGATGTGGATGCCGCCGTTGTCCCGGCTGGTGCGCACATAGCCGTCCATGTGGGCGGGCTGCGGGTCCTTGCCGAGGGTCTCGTTGTCGTACGCCGTGCCGGGGGCCTTCAGGGAGCGCAGCCCGGCCCCGCCGGCACCGGGGGCGAGCAGGCCCGCGCCGAGCACCCAGTCCGCCTCCTCCGCGGTCTGCCCCAGCGCGTACTGCTTGATCAGGGAACCGAAGACGTCGCAGAGCGAGGTGCCGAGCGCGCCGTTCTCTCCCCGGTAGGAGAGGTCCGAGATCTCGGGCAGCCCGCGCCACAGCTCGGCCCCGATGACCTCGACGCACTTGCTGAAGCGGCCGAAGACCGCGCCGCCGTCGCCCAGGACCATCAAGGCACCGTTCCAGAAGGCGTTGTTGAACCCCTCGCCGTAGTGGACGACCGCCGCGATCGGGCGGCCCATGTACGTCACCGTGTCGCGCCCCAGGACCTCACGCACGAACCGGGACACCGCCTCCATGCCGTCGTACGTCTCGTCGACGGTGACGTCGCCCGTCGCGGGCCGCCCCGTCCAACGGGCCACCGGCAGCCCTTCGAGTTCCATCCCGCCGCGCGCGTCGAAGACGATGTGCTCGACCAGGCCCGCGCCCTCCACCCCGGGCAGCAGTTCGAGCGCTCCGTCCTTGAGGACGAAGCCGGGGCCGTCGTAGGTCAGCGGCGGGGCGCCGCCGTCCACCATCCGCTCCAGGACCGGCAGCGCGACGATGCCGGAGAGCAGCGGGTTGTGGGCCCGGCGCGCCGCGTCGCTCTCCAGGTCCAGGAGCCGGGTCCGCTGTGCGATCCGGTCCTTGCTCACCCCCGCGATGGTGCCGATCTCGTTGATCGCCGCGACGAGCTGACCCGACTCGCTCCGCAGCCACTGGTCGCGGTCGGCCGCGGTGAGGCTGCCCTCGGCGATGAACGGCACGACCTCCAGCGCCCGGTATCCGTGGTGGACCGCTTCGAAGCACGCGCTGCTGCGATGGCGTGCGATGGTCTCGCTGTGGCTGTCCCACGCCGTCCGGGACAGCTGCGGCACCACCCACTGCCCGGTCAGCCGGAAGTACGCGACGGCGGCGCTGTCCGCGGTGAGCTCGGCGTAGATCAGCCGTGCCGCGGTCCGCACATTGGTCCGCGCCCGCAGCCACGCCCCGCCCGCGGTGGCAAGGCCGCCCCCTGCGGTACCGATCAGGGCGGCCAGCAGCGTACTGTCCATGGCCGCATGGTGGCCCCGGCCGGGACGGGCGGCTAGAGCTTGGTCAGGAAGTTCTCGCGCTTCCCGGTCCGTTCCCCGGCGGGCGCCTTCTTCGGGAAGAGCGTGTACGTCCCGGCGATGACGACGTTGATCCCGATCACCCACAGCATCTTCTGCTGCCACATCCGCAGCGAGGAGATCTCGCCGCCCCCGCCCACGTACTGGACCGCGCCCTGCAGCAGGGCCATGGCGATCAGCGCGGCGAGGATCCAGCGGGCGGCGAGCTTCCACTCGTGGACGGCGCGGGCGGCGCCGTACTTCGGTGTCGCAGGGGCGGGGCCGCCCGCGAAGCGGTGGGCGACACGGACGTCGACCCACTTGATCGTGTAGTGGCCGAGCGCGATGGAGTAGCCGATGTAGACCGCGGCGAGGCCGTGCTTCCAGTCCGGCTCGGCGCCGTTCTTCAGGTCGATCGCGGTGACGACGAACAGCAGGACTTCGAGCAGCGGCTCGCACAGCAGGACGGCGACGCTCGCCCGCGGCATCCTCGCCCAGTAACGCAGCGCGAGCCCGCCGGCCAGCAGCACCCAGAAGCCGACCTCGCAGATGACGATCAGCGCGACGATCACGGCGCTCTCCTTACGTTCGCTTCCCCGGTCACCCTTCAAGGCTCGCGTTCCGGAGGCCGCTGATCGTCGTCGGCAGTGACGAACCGGCACTGCATCCTTCGATGTAGCGGGCGGTTCCTCCCTCAGGATCAGGCAGGGGGCCGCCCCGCCGTGTTGGATGGACCCATGGCCCCGTCCCTTCCCCGCCCGCAGCGCGTCGACGTGCAGATCGCCGCGGCCAGCCTGCTCTGCGGGCTGGTGCTGGAGGCGCTCGGGCTGCACTCCCAGGGGGGCCGGCTGTTCGGCGGCCACTGGTCGCTGCTGCCGCTCTTCGTCCTGGCCGGGCTCGAACTGCTGCGCAGCAGCAGGCCGCAGACCGCTCTGGCCTGCGGCACGCTCGCGCTGGTGGCCGACCAGTTCACGTCGGGCAACCTCGCGTCGATCCTGATGTTCACGGACATCGTGTACGCGGCCGTGGTGTACGGCACCCCGGCTGCCGCCCGGCGCATCCCCGTCACCACGGGCCTGGTGACGGTGGCGGTCACCCTCGGCTTCCTCGCCTGGTTCCAGGAGGCGGAGGCCGTCCTCATCGGCTTCGTCACCGGTGTGGTCTCCTTCGCGCCCGCCACCACGGGCGTCCTCGTGCGCAACCACCGCGAGGCCGCCGAGGCGGCGAAGCTGCGGGCCGAGCAGACCGCCCTCCTGGCGGAGATGGACCGGGCCCAGGCCGTCGGCGCCGAGCGCGCCAGGATGGCCCGCGAACTGCACGACATGGTCGCCAACCACCTCTCGGCGATCGCCATCCACTCCACGGCCGCGCTCTCCCTGGACGACCCGAGGACCAGCAAGGACGCGCTCGCCGTCATCCGGGAGAACAGCGTCGACGGGCTGGCCGAGATGCGCCGCCTCATCGGCATCCTGCGCGACCAGAGCGGCGATCTGGAGCCGGCGGCCGCGCCCACCCTGGACGGGCTGGCCACCCTCGTCGGCAACGCCCGCACGAACGGCCTCGACGTCACCCTCGACGACGCGCGCATCCCGGAGGGCCCGAAGCTGCCCACACCGGTGGAGCTCGCGGCGTACCGGATCGTGCAGGAATCCCTGACGAACGCCCTGAAGCACGCGTCACCCGGCCGCGTCACCGTGTCCCTGGTCCAGGAACCGCGCGCCCTCACGGTCCGGGTGACCAGCCCCTACGGAGATCCCTCGGGGCCCCGCGCCCCGGGCTCGGGCGCCGGCCTCGTCGGCATGCGCGAGCGCACCGAACTGCTCGGCGGCACCTTTGAATCGGGCCCCGAGAGCAGCCCCGACGGCAAGGTCTGGAACGTCTTCGCGACCCTGCCCGTCGACCCCGCCGACGAAGGAGCCAAGGAATGATCCGGGTGCTGGTCGCCGAAGACCAGTCTGCCGTGCGCGCGGGACTCGTCCTGATCCTGCGCAGCGCGTCCGACATCGAGGTCGTCGGCGAGGCGGCGGACGGCGAGGAGGCCGTCGCGCTCGCCCGCGAACTCCGCCCCGACCTGGTCCTGATGGACATACAGATGCCACGGCTCGACGGGGTGGCGGCGACCCGGCAGGTCGTCGCCGAGGGGCTCGCGGACGTCCTGGTCCTCACCACCTTCGACCTCGACGAGTATGTCTTCGGGGCGCTTCGCGCGGGCGCCTCCGGGTTCATGCTGAAGAACACGGAGGCGAGGGACCTCCTCGAAGGGGTCCGTACGGTCGCACGCGGCGAGGGCCTGATCGCACCGGCCGTCACCCGCCGCCTGATCGCCGAGTTCGCCGCCCCTTCGAAGGCGGTACGCGGGGAGAACGCGCCGGACCCCGCCGTCCTGGACAGCCTCACGCGCCGCGAGCGCGAAGTCCTCTCCTGCATCGGGGAGGGGCTGTCGAACGCGGAGATCGCGACCCGCCTCTCGATGGCGGAGGCAACGGTGAAGACGCACGTCAGCCGGATGCTGGGCAAGCTGGAGCTGCGCAGCCGGGTGCAAGCGGCCGTCCTGGCGCAGGAGTTGGGGGTCTGATCCGTCCGGCCCGAGGGTGGGGCGGGGCGGTGGACCGTCGCGATCCGGCCATTGGTTCAGACCTCTTGACCGTTGGTCCAGACCTTTCTATTCTCACCGCACTGCGGTGAGCACTCCCCCACGTGTCCACGTGCTCACGGGCGGCGCAGGGTCCCACCCCCTAAGACCCCCGGATCTCACCCGAGGAGCACCTCGTGCGCTTCAAGAAGAGCACCAACCGCTCGAGACTCAAATTCAGACACAAGGCCGTAGCGGGAGTCACCACGCTGCTGCTCCCGCTCGCCACCCTGGTCGCCCTCGGCTCCTCCGCCGAGGCGGCACCCGACGCCGCCCCCGAGGCCACCGCCACGTACGCCAAGACCCAGGACTGGGGCAGCGGCTTCGAGGGCAAGTGGACGATCAAGAACACCGGCACCACCAGCATCAGCTCCTGGAACGTCGCCTGGGACTTCCCCACCGGCACCCGGGTGACATCGGCCTGGGACGCCACCGTCACCAACTCCGGCAACCGCTGGACCGCGAAGAACCTCGGCTGGAACGGGACGCTCGCCCCCGGCGCCTCGGTCTCCTTCGGCTTCAACGGCACCGGCTCCGGCTCCCCCGCCAACTGCGAGCTGAACGGCGCCGGCTGCGACGGCGGCGGCGTCCCCGGCGACAACCCGCCGAGCGCCCCCGGCACCCCGACCGCCTCCGGCATCACCGACACCTCGGTCAAGCTCGACTGGAAGGCCGCCACCGACGACAAGGGCGTCAAGAACTACGACGTCCTGCGCGACGGCGCCAAGGTCGCGACGGTGACGGAGACCTCGTACTCCGACACCGGGCTGACCAAGGGCACCGACTACTCGTACACCGTCCAGGCCCGCGACACCGCAGGCCAGACGGGACCCGCCAGCGGCGCCGTCAAGGTCCGCACCACCGGCGGCGGCGACCCGGGCCCCGGCCCCGGTGACAAGGTCAAGCTCGGCTACTTCACGGAGTGGGGCGTCTACCAGCGCAACTACCACGCGAAGAACATCGCGACCTCCGGCTCGGCCGAGAAGATCACGCACATCAACTACAGCTTCGGCAACGTCCAGGGCGGCAAGTGCACGATGGGCGACTCCTACGCCGCCATCGACAAGGCCTACACCGCCGACCAGTCCGTCGACGGCGTCGCCGACACCTGGGACCAGCCGCTGCGCGGCAACTTCAACCAGCTGCGCAAGCTGAAGGCCAAGTACCCGAACATCAAGATCCTCTGGTCGTTCGGCGGCTGGACCTGGTCCGGCGGCTTCACCGACGCCATGAAGAACCCGGCGGCCTTCGCCAAGTCCTGCCACGACCTGGTCGAGGACCCGCGCTGGGCCGACGTCTTCGACGGCATCGACCTGGACTGGGAGTACCCGAACGCGTGCGGTCTGTCCTGCGACACGTCAGGACCGGCCGTCTTCAAGAACATGATGCAGGCCTTCCGCACCGAGTTCGGCGCGAAGAACCTCGTCACGGCCGCCATCACCGCGGACGCCTCCACCGGCGGCAAGATCGACTCCGCCGACTACGGCGGCGCGGCGCAGTACTCCGACTGGTACAACGTGATGACGTACGACTTCTTCGGCGCGTGGGCGGCCAAGGGCCCGACGGCCCCGCACTCCCCGCTCACGTCCTACCCGGGCATCCCGCAGCAGGGCTTCAACTCCGCGGACGCGATAGCCAAGCTGAAGGCCAAGGGCGTACCCGGCTCCAAGCTGCTGCTCGGCATCGGCTTCTACGGCCGCGGGTGGACCGGCGTCACCCAGAAGGAGCCGGGCGGCACCGCCACGGGGCCGGCCCCCGGCGCCTACGAGCAGGGCATCGAGGACTACAAGGTCCTCAAGAACTCCTGCCCCTCGAACGGCACGGTCGCCGGTACGGCGTACGCCCACTGCGGCAGCAACTGGTGGTCCTACGACACGCCGTCGACCGTCCGCTCCAAGATGGCCTGGGCCAAGGAGCAGGGGCTTGGTGGGGCGTTCTTCTGGGAGTTCAGCGGGGACACGGCCAACGGTGAGTTGGTGTCCGCCATCAATGACGGTCTGAAGTAGCCGTCCCCGAAACGAAGCCGGGAAGACAGGATCGCCCCCTGTCTTCCCGGCTTCTCATATTTCGCGAGTGCGGACCGCATGTGGCTGGTCGCGCAGTTCCCCGCGCCCCTTAGGGAGCCGTGCTCACGCCACATTCACGCGCTGCCCCGGAGGCGCCGCCTCCAGCCACGCCAAGAAACCTGTCAGCGCGTCCTCGCTCATCGCCAGTTCCAGGCGGACGCCCCGGTGCAGGCAGCCGAGGACGATCGCGTCGGAGAGCAGGGCCAGCTCCTCCTCGCCGTCCGGGGCGCGGCGGTCCACGACCTCGATGGCGGAGCGCTCAAGGACCCGGCGCGGCCGGGGAGCGTAGGAGAAGACGCGGTACCACTCGACCCGGTCACCGTTGTAGCGGGCGACCCCGTACCCCCAGCCCTTGCCGGAGGTGTCGCCCTTCTCCGGGGCGTCCCAGCGCAGACTGCAGTCGAAGGTGCCACCGGAGCGCTGGATCAGCCGGCGCCGCAGTCCGAAGACGAAGAGCCCCAAAAGAACCAGCACGATCAAAGCAAGTCCGCACACGAGCAGAGTGAGGATCATCGGCACCGACCTCCTCGCCTCTACCGTCGGCCGACGGGCCGACAACGGACCAATACATTGCACCCGCATTGCCTCAGCCGCGACCCGGTCCGGAACCTTCCCGGACCTGGCCGCGGCTGAGTCACGTTACGCCGCGCGCTGGGGTCAGCGCGTCGCCACCGCACGCAGTCGGACGTCGGCGCGCCGCTCGGCGGAGGCGTCGGCCTCCGACTTCGCGCGCTCCAGCGCCCGCTCCGCACGCTTGACGTCGATCTCGTCGGACAGCTCCGCGATCTCGGCGAGCAGCGACAGCTTGTCGTCCGCGAAGGAGATGAATCCTCCGTGGACGGCGGCCACGACCGTGCCGCCGTCGCTCGTACGAATGGTCACCGGGCCCGACTCCAGCACACCGAGCAGCGGCTGGTGACCGGGCATGACGCCGATGTCGCCGGACGTGGTGCGCGCGACGACCAGGGTGGCCTCGCCGGACCAGACACTGCGGTCCGCCGCGACCAGCTCGACATGCAGCTCAGCAGCCAAGAGTGGCTCCTCGGGTCACCACCCGGCGGTTCAGCCGGGTGTTGGGTCAAATTCTAGTGGGCGTACGGGGAGGGACGGGACACGGCCCCCGCGGGGGTGACCCGTCCCTCACCGTCATGAGCTACCGAGCTCAGGAGACGCCGAGCTCCTTGGCGTTCTTCTTGAGGTCCTCAAGACCACCGCACATGAAGAAGGCCTGCTCGGGGAAGTGGTCGTACTCGCCGTCGCAGATCGCGTTGAACGCCGCGATCGACTCTTCGAGGGACACGTCCGAGCCGTCCACGCCGGTGAACTGCTTGGCGGCGTGGGTGTTCTGCGACAGGAAGCGCTCCACGCGACGGGCGCGGGCGACGACGAGCTTGTCTTCCTCGCTGAGCTCGTCGATACCGAGGATCGCGATGATGTCCTGGAGGTCCTTGTACTTCTGCAGGATCCCCTTGACGCGCATGGCGCAGTCGTAGTGGTCCTGCGCGATGTAGCGCGGGTCCAGGATGCGGGACGTGGAGTCCAGCGGGTCCACGGCCGGGTAGATGCCCTTCTCGGAGATCGGACGGGAAAGCACCGTCGTCGCGTCGAGGTGGGCGAACGTGGTGGCCGGGGCCGGGTCGGTCAGGTCGTCCGCGGGGACGTAGATCGCCTGCATCGAGGTGATCGAGTGACCGCGGGTCGACGTGATGCGCTCCTGGAGGAGACCCATCTCGTCGGCCAGGTTCGGCTGGTAACCCACCGCGGACGGCATGCGGCCGAGCAGGGTCGAGACCTCGGAACCGGCCTGGGTGAAGCGGAAGATGTTGTCGATGAAGAACAGCACGTCCTGCTTCTGCACATCGCGGAAGTACTCCGCCATGGTCAGACCGGCCAGGGCGACGCGCAGACGCGTGCCCGGCGGCTCGTCCATCTGGCCGAAGACCAGCGCGGTCTTGTCGAGAACGCCGGCCTCCTCCATCTCGACCATGAGGTCGTTGCCCTCACGGGTGCGCTCGCCGACACCGGCGAAGACGGAGACACCGTCGTGCAGCTTGGCCACACGGACGATCATTTCCTGGATCAGCACGGTCTTGCCGACACCGGCACCACCGAACAGACCGATCTTTCCACCCTTGACGTACGGGGTGAGAAGGTCGACGACCTTCAGGCCGGTCTCGAACATCTCGGTCTTCGACTCAAGCTGGTCGAAGGCGGGGGCCTTGCGGTGGATCGTCCAGCGCTCGGCGTCGGCGACCGTCGACGGGTCGTCGTTCAGGACCTCGCCGAGCGTGTTGAACACACGGCCCTTGGTCACGTCGCCGACCGGCACCGAGATGCCCTTGCCGGTGTTGGTGACCGGGGCCTGGCGGACCAGGCCGTCGGTGGGCTGCATCGAGATCGCGCGGACCACGCCGTCACCCAGGTGCTGGGCGACCTCAAGGGTCAGCGTCTTCTTCGCGCCCTCGGTCGACGGGTCGTCGACCTGGACGTGCAGGGCGTTGTAGATCTCCGGCATCGCGTCGACGGGGAACTCCACGTCGACGACCGGGCCGATCACCCGGGCGACGCGGCCCGTGGCAACGGCCGTCTCAACAGTGGTCGTCATTACTTGTCACTCCCCGCGGTCGCGTCGGCCAGCGCTGCTGTGCCGCCGACGATCTCGCTGATTTCCTGGGTGATTTCGGCCTGGCGGGCCGCGTTGGCAAGCCGGGAGAGGCTGTTGATCAGATCCCCGGCGTTGTCGGTCGCCGACTTCATCGCGCGGCGCGTGGCGGCGTGCTTGGAGGCAGCCGACTGGAGCATCGCGTTGTAGATACGGCTCTCGACGTAGCGCGGCAGCAGGGCGTCGAGGACGTCCTCCGCCGACGGCTCGAAGTCGTACAGCGGAAGGATCTCGTCCTTGCCGGACTTCGACTCTTCCGCCACCTCTTCGAGGCTGAGCGGCAGCAGGCGGCCGTCGATGGCCGTCTGCGTCATCATCGAGATGAACTCGGTGTAGACGATGTGGAGTTCGTCCACGCCGCCCTCCGCCGTCTCCTTCTCGATCGCCTCGATCAGCGGCACCGCGACCTTCTTGGCGTCCGCGTACGTGGGCTCGTCGGTGAAGCCCGACCACGACTCCACGACCTTGCGCTCGCGGAAGTTGTAGTGGGACAGACCACGGCGGCCGACGATGTACGTGTCGACCTCCTTGCCCTCGGCCTCCAGGCGCGCGGTCAGCTGCTCCGCGGCCTTGATGGCGTTCGAGTTGAAGGCGCCGGCCAGTCCGCGGTCGCTCGTGAGGAGCAGCACCGCGGAACGGGTCGCCGTCTCCGGCTCGGTCGTCAGCGGGTGCTTCGTGTTCGAGCCGGTGCCGACCGCCGTGACCGCGCGGGTGAGCTCGGTCGCGTACGGCGTGGACGCCGTCACCTTGCGCTGGGCCTTGACCACGCGCGAGGCAGCGATCATCTCCATCGCCTTGGTGATCTTCTTGGTCGCGGTGACGGATTTGATGCGACGCTTATAGACCCGGAGCTGGGCTCCCATGAGTCAGGTCCCTTCCGTCGTCACTTGCCGGCGGCGGCCGGAGCGTCCTCGCCGAGAAGCTTCCCGTCCGAGGTCTCGAACTGCTTCTTGAACGCCGCGATCGCGTCGCCGATGGCCTGCAGCGTGTCGTCCGACATCTTGCCGCCCTCCTTGATGGAGGTCATGAGGCCCTGCTCCTGCCGGTGCAGGTAGGCGAGGAGCTCACGCTCGAAGCGGCGGATGTCGTTGACCGGCACGTCGTCCATGCGACCGGTGGTACCGGCCCACACGGAGACGACCTGGTCCTCGGTCGCCATCGGCTCGTACTGCGGCTGCTTGAGCAGCTCGACCATGCGCTGACCGCGCTCCAGCTGCGCCTTCGACGCGGCGTCCAGGTCGGAACCGAAGGCGGCGAACGCCTCCAGCTCACGGAACTGGGCGAGGTCCACGCGGAGACGGCCGGAAACCTGCTTCATCGCCTTGTGCTGCGCGGAACCACCGACTCGGGAGACGGAGATACCGACGTTCAGCGCGGGGCGCTGACCGGCGTTGAAGAGGTCCGACTCCAGGAAGCACTGGCCGTCGGTGATGGAGATGACGTTGGTCGGGATGAACGCCGACACGTCGTTCGCCTTGGTCTCGACGATCGGCAGACCGGTCATCGAGCCCTTGCCCAGCTCGTCCGAGAGCTTCGCGCAGCGCTCCAGCAGACGCGAGTGCAGGTAGAAGACGTCACCCGGGTAGGCCTCGCGCCCCGGCGGGCGGCGGAGCAGCAGGGACACGGCGCGGTAGGCGTCGGCCTGCTTCGAGAGGTCGTCGAAGATGATGAGGACGTGCTTGCCCTCGTACATCCACTGCTGGCCGATGGCCGAACCGGTGTAGGGCGCCAGGTACTTGAAGCCCGCCGGGTCGGACGCCGGGGCGGCGACGATGGTCGTGTACTCCAGCGCGCCGGCCTCTTCGAGGGCACCGCGCACGGAGGCGATGGTGGAGCCCTTCTGACCGATGGCGACGTAGATGCAGCGCACCTGCTTGTTCACGTCGCCCGTGCGCCAGTTGTCGCGCTGGTTGATGATCGTGTCGACGGCCAGGGCGGTCTTGCCGGTCTGGCGGTCACCGATGATCAGCTGACGCTGGCCACGGCCGATCGGGGTCATCGCGTCGACGGCCTTGTAGCCGGTCTCCATCGGCTCGTGCACCGACTTGCGCTGCATGACCGTGGGGGCCTGCAGCTCAAGGGCGCGACGCCCGCTGGTCTCGATCTCGCCGAGGCCGTCGATCGGGTTGCCGAGCGGGTCGACGACGCGGCCGAGGTAGCCCTCGCCGACGGCGACCGACAGCACCTCGCCGGTACGGCTGACCGACTGGCCCTCTTCGATACCGCTGAACTCGCCGAGGACGATCGAACCGATCTCGCGCTCTTCAAGGTTCAGCGCGAGACCGAGGGTCCCGTCCTCGAACTTCAGCAGCTCGTTGGCCATGGCCGAGGGCAGGCCCTCGACCTTCGCGATGCCGTCGCCGGCAAGGGTGACCGTACCGACCTCCTCGCGCGAGGCCGCGTCCGGCTTGTACGCCTGGACAAAGTTCTCCAGCGCGTCCCGGATCTCCTCCGGCCGGATCGTGAGCTCCGCCATCTGGGTTCCCTGCTCTCCTTGTTGGGCCCGAAGTTTTCTTGGGGGGTCTGGGGTCAGCCCCCAGGAATCCTCTGCACGGCCCAACTAGGGCCGTAGGTCGTGCTTCTTGTCTTACTGACCGGCCACGCGGCGGCCGGCTTCCTCGATACGGTCCGCGATGGAGCCGTTGATGACCTCGTCGCCCACCTGGACCCTGATCCCGCCGAGGACCGTGGGGTCCACGTCGAGGTTGAGGTGCATCTGGCGTCCGTACACCTTGGCCAGGACGGTGCCGAGGCGCTCCTTCTGCCGGTCCGAGAGCGGAACGGCGGAAGTGACGACGGCGACCATGCGGTTGCGGCGGTCGGCGGCCAGCTTGGCGAGGGACTCCAGTCCGTCTTCCAGGCTACGTCCACGCGGCGCGGTGACGAGGCGCTCGACGAGACGCTCCGTGACGTCCTCGGCGCGACCTCCGAGCAGGCTGCGCAGCAGCTGGCTCTTGGCCGTGCCCGTCGCGGCGCGGTCGGTCAGCGCGGCCCGCAGCTCGGTGCTGGAAGAGACGATCCGGCCGAACCGGAAGAGCTCGTCCTCGACGTTGTCCAGGGCGCCGGCCTTCTGCGCGCCGGTCAGGTCGGCGAGGTTGGCGAGCTCCTCGATGGCGTCCACCAGGTCACGCGACTGCGACCAGCGCGCGCGGACCATGCCGGCCACCAGGTCGGCGGTCTCGCCGCCCACCTGGCCGGAGAGCAGACGTCCCGCCAGCTCGGCCTTGGCCTCACCGGACTGCGACGGGTCGGTCAGGACCCGGCGCAGCGAGACCTCGCGGGCGAACAGCGCCGTGACGGCGGCCAGCTCGTCCGCGAGCTGCTTGGCGTCGACCGCGGTGCTGTCCGTCAGCGCGTCGAGACGCTCGCGCGCGGCGGCCAGGGCCTCGCGGCTCGCTCCGTGCGCTGTCATCGAGCTGCCTCGGCCTTCTCCTCGAGCTCGTCGAGGAAGCGGTCGATGGTGCGGCTCTGGCGGGCGGAGTCCTCCAGGGACTCACCGACGAGCTTGCCGGCCAGGTCGGTGGCCAGCTGGCCCACGTCCTGACGCAGCGACTGCGCGGCGGCCTTGCGGTCGGCCTCGATCTGCGCGTGACCGGCGGCGACGATCTCCTCGCGCTGACGCTGGCCCTCGGCCCGCATCTCGGCGATGAGCGTGGCGCCCTGCTCCTGCGCCTCCTGGCGCAGACGCGCGGCCTCGTGCCGGGCCTCGGCGAGCTGAGCCTTGTACTGCTCAAGAACGCTCTGGGCCTCGGTCTGAGCGGCCTCGGCCTTCTCGATACCGCCTTCGATCGCCTCCCGGCGCTCTTCCAGAACCTTGTTGATGTTCGGGAGGAGCTTCTTCCAGAAGAAGAAGAAGACGATGGCGAAGGCGATGGCGCCGACGAGCAGCTCAGGACCCGGCGGGACGAGCGGGTTCTGCTCTTCCTCGGCCGCCAGCTGAACCAGGTTGGCGATCACATCAGTGCCTTTCGTCGAAAAGTGTCAGTAAGAAGTGCTTACTTACCGAACACGAACGGCATAACGATGCCGATGAGGGCGAGCGCCTCACAGAAGGCGAAGCCGAGGATCTGGTTGGCGCGGATCAGGCCGGCAGCCTCGGGCTGACGGGCGAGAGCCTGCGTGCCGTTACCGAAGACGATGCCGACGCCGATGCCGGGGCCGATCGCGGCCAGGCCGTAACCGATGGAACCGAGGGAGCCGGTGACTTCGCTGGCGGCAAGGGTCTGGAGAGCGGACATGCCGGTTCTTCCTTCTCTTTCATGGACCGGTGGGGGTTGGCCACCGGGCGATCTGGGGGTTTGCGCTGGGACGGCTCAGTGGTGCTCGGCGAGCGCGCCCTGGATGTACGTGCAGGCGAGGAGTACGAACACGTACGCCTGGACAGCCTGCACGAAAAGCTCGAAGAGGATCATGACCATGGTCATCACGAAGGAGACGCCCGCGGCCGGGATCATGTAGCTGTTCAGCAGGTACCAGGAGGCGACGGTGAACATCACCAGCATCAGGTGACCGGCGAACATGTTGGCGAAGAGTCGCACCGCGTGCGTGAAGGGACGCACGAGCAGGTTCGAGAAGAACTCGATGAACGACACGAGCCACTTGATCGGGCCGAGCGAGTTGTCGTAGCCCGTGATGTTCTTCCAACCGCCCACGAAACCGTGGCGCTTGAAGGTCAGGGAGACCCAGAGCACGTAGACCAGGAGCGCGAGAACGACCGGGTACGCGATGATCGACGAGACCGGGAACTGGGCCAGCGGGATCACGGACCAGATGTTCATGATCCATACGAAGAAGAAGATCGAGACCATCAGGGGGACGTACTTCTCGCCCTCCTTCTTGCCGAGGGTCTCGTAGACGATTCCGCGTCGTACGAAGTCGTATCCGGCCTCACCGATCATCTGCAGCTTGCCCGGGACCAGCTTGGCCTTGCCGAACGCCACGTAGAAGAAGGTGACGACGACGAGCGTGGTCAGCAGGGCGAGCAGCATGACCTTGTTGAACTCGAACCCGCCGACGGTGAAGATCGGCTTGAAGAGGAACGAGTGCAGACCCGGAGCCGGGAAGCCACAGCCGTTGTCGGACATGATCCGACAGCTCCAGTTGAAGGCGAGCTCAGTTTGGTCAGCACTCACCGCGGGCTCCTTCGGCGTGACGCATAGGTACGGCAACCTCGTTGTCGTGTCGGCGCGGCACGCGGCCGCGGGTCGGCACCGGACTGGTGTTTCGGAAGTGTGAGCGGCGTTCAGGCATCGAGCCTCGCGATCGTGCAGGCGTCAGCTCAGATGCCCGCGCCAGCAGTGCCGCAGTTGGCACCGGACGATAGCAGCATCTCGAACGGCCATTTATCCCGCCCCTACCCTTCACGACGACGACCCTGACTTCTCCGGCTTGTCCTTCTTCTCGGAGTCGCTGTAGGAGTCGGGATCGACGTAAAGGATCTTGGCTTTCATGTGCGCGCGGGCCTGCGAGGCCATCCACGCGACGGTGGCCACCACAAGTCCGATGGCGAATGCCTTCGGGTTGAACAGAGTCGTGTCCTTGAACAGGCCCACGAAGATCAGAAGCAGCAGGAGTTGGGCGACGTAGAGCATCAGCCCCATCGCCTGGAACAACTGCGGAAGCGATTTTGCCGTCCGCTGCAGGACGAAGAGACCGAGCCCCATGAAGGCGATGACGACCAGGGTGCCGACGACAGCCCCGATGGCCCCCTTTCCGCCGGCCACCACGGCACTGACGGCGGCGACGATCGCGCCGACGGCAGCTGTGGGCACAGCGGACTGAAGGAGATTTCGGGTGTCTTGAGACGGCATGGCGGCAGCTCCGCTTACTGATGGGGGCAGGGTGTCGTCATGGACGAGCGTAGACCCGGATCGAGAGGGGCCCTCGGGCCAATGAACCGTCGCACTACGGCCCTTCGGCTCTATCCCGGGATCTCGTGAACCGTATCACAAACTATTTGATGAGGTCTTTACCTGCTTGGTGTGCCCACTGTCACACATGAGAAGTAACCCGCGCGCATGTGCACCCAGCGGGGCAACTTGTCTGGTAATGGGGCGATTTCGGGTCGAGCGTCAACGCGACGTCTCCGCTTCCCGTCGCTCCTCGAAGCGCGAGCGGGCGCCGATCGCGGTCGCTCCGTTGACGCCCACGGGGACCGGAGTCTCCTCCTCCGCGGGCACCGCGTCGTGGGCGGCCGGTTCGGCGGCGGCATCGGCAGCGGCACGACGCCGGTAGCGCGGCGGCACGAAGGCCTCCGCCCAGCGCGGGGTGCGCGGGGTGAAGCGCGGAAGGAGGAGCAGCACGAGCCCGAGCGCGCTGAGCGCGACGATCATCAGCAGGATCCACATGCTCGTGGAGTGCACGGAGTACGCGACGGTGCCGAAGGCGATGAGCGCCGACCAGAAGTACATGATCAGCACCGCGCGGCTGTGCGAGTGGCCGATCTCCAGGAGGCGGTGGTGGAGGTGGCCGCGGTCCGCGGCGAACGGCGACTTGCCGTTCCAGGTGCGCCGGACGATGGCGAGGACCAGGTCCGCGAAGGGGATCGCGATGATCGTGAGCGGCATCAGGAGCGGGATGAAGACGGGCAGCATCGCGTGTGTGGCATCGCGGCCGCCGCCGAAGTTCAGCTTCATCGCGGCCGGGTCGACCTGCCCGGTGACGGAGATCGCGCCCGCGGCGAGGACGAGCCCGATGAGCATCGAGCCCGAGTCGCCCATGAAGATCCTGGCCGGGTGCATGTTGTGCGGCAGGAAACCGAGGCACATGCCCATGAGGATGGCGGCGAAGAGCGTGGCGGGGGCCGCGGCCTCGATGCCGTAGCCGTACCAGATGCGGTAGGCGTACATGAAGGACGCCGCGGAGGCGATGCAGACCATGCCCGCCGCGAGGCCGTCGAGGCCGTCGACGAAGTTGACGGCGTTGATGGTGATGACGACGAGCGCGACCGTCAGCAGGGTGCCCTGGCCGGAGGTGAGCGAGACCGTGCCGACGCCGGGCACCGGGATCCACAGGATCGTCAGGCCCTGCATGACCATGACGCCGGCGGCGATCATCTGGCCGCCGAGCTTGATCAGCGCGTCGATCTCGAACTTGTCGTCCAGGACGCCGATCAGCCAGATCAGCGCCGCCCCGGAGAGCAGCGCGCGCGGCTCGTTGGAATTCTCGAAGACCGTGTTCAGGTTCGGCAGGTGGTCGGCGACGAGGAGGCCCGCGCACAGTCCGAAGAACATCGCGATCCCGCCGAGCCGGGGCGTCGGCTCCCGGTGCACGTCACGAGCGCGGATCTCCGGCATGGCACCGGCCACGATCGCGAACTTCCGCACCGGGCCGGTCAGCAGGTAGGTCACCGCAGCCGTGATGCAGAGCGTCAGCAGGTATTCACGCACGGGCTTCCCCACAGGTCTCGCTGGCCGTCACAGCCCCACACCCTAGCTTTGCGCGCATACGGTTGGGGACTTCCGGGTAGCGACGATGGTTGCACGAGGTCCCACGAGCCCCTGACGCGGCCGTCCCTCACCGGACCGGGTACGGCGGAAATCCTCCCACCAGTTCGCGTACCTCTTCTCGTACGTTCGACTCCTTGCGCACCGCTTCGGCCAGCAGGGCCGCGATGCGTGCCATCTCCGGGGCGCCCATGCCCTGGGTCGTGACGGCCGCGGTGCCGAGGCGCAGGCCGCGCGCCTCGCCGTGCGGCAGGGCGCAGGTGTCGAGGAAGATGCCGGCCGCCGCGAGCCTGGCGCGGGCGGTCCGTGCGTCCACGCCCAGGGGTGCGGGGTCGGCGAGCACCAGGTGCGTGTCCGTGCCGCCGGTGGTGATGGCGAAGCCCACCGCGGCCAGTGCCTCCGCGAGGGTCCGGGCGTGCTCGACCACCTGATGGGCGTACGCCGTGAAGGCGGGTGTCGCCGCCTCCCCGAACGCGACGGCCTTGGCGGCGATCGTGTGCATCTGGGCGCCGCCCTGGGTGAACGGGAAGACGGCCCGGTCGATCCGTTCGGCGAGGTCCGCCCCGCACAGCAGGAGGCCGCCTCGCGGGCCGCGCAGGACCTTGTGGGTGGTCGCGCAGACGACGTCCGCGTACGGCACCGGGCTGGGCGCCGCTCCCCCGGCGATCAGGCCCATGGGGTGCGCGGCGTCGGCGATGAGGTAGGCGCCCACGTCGTCGGCGATCTCGCGGAAGGCCGCGTAGTCGATGTGCCGTGGGTAGGCGATGGAGCCGCACACGATGGCCTTGGGCCGGTGCGAGCGGGCGAGGGCGTGCACCTGGTCGTAGTCGAGCAGGCCGCTCTCGGGGTCCACGCCGTAGCCGACGAAGTCGAACCACCGGCCGGAGAAGTTCGTGGGCGAGCCGTGCGTGAGGTGTCCGCCGTACGGCAGCCCGAGCGCCAGGACCGTGTCGCCGGGGCGCAGCAGCGCGGCGTAGGCGGCGAGGACGGCGGAGGACCCGGAGTGCGCCTGTACGTTGGCGTGTTCGGCGCCGAACAGGGCCTTGGCGCGGTCGACGGCGATCCGCTCGGCGACGTCGACCAGTTCGCAGCCGCCGTGGTGGCGGGCGCCGGGGTAGCCCTCGGCGTACTTGTTGGCGAGCGGCGAGCCGAGGGCGGTGAGGACGGCGGGCGACGTGAAGTTCTCGGCGGCGATCAGCTGGAGCGCGTCGGACTGCCGGGCGACCTCGCCGATGAGGACGTCGGCGAGCTCGGGGTCCTGCCTCCGCAGGCCCTCAAGGTCCGTGTACGCGGCGGAAGCGGTGGGCGCGAGGGATGCGGTGGGCGCGAGGGGTGCGGTGCTGACCGTGCTGAGCGGCATCGTGGGCTCCGGGGCCGTGCGGGGGGTGACCTCAGATCCAATGTAGGCCGCTACATGTGCGCGGGCACCCCGGTCAGCGCGGTCACCACCGGGTCGAGTGCCTGGTTGATCTCGTCGCCCACGGAGCGGAAGAACGGCAGGGGCGCCCCGTACGGGTCGTACACCTCGTCGGCCTCCACGTTGGGCGCCAGGAGCCAGCCGCGCAGGGCGGCGGCGGCCCGTACCAGGGCGCGGGCGCGTTCCACCACGCCGTTGCCGTCCGGCTCCGGCAGGGTCGTCGGGTCTATGGCCCGCACGAGCCGGGTGAACTCCTTGAGCGTGAAGGTGCGCAGGCCCGCCGAGTGGCCCATGGAGATGACCTGCGCCCGGTGGTCGCGCGTGGCGGTCAGGACCAGGTCGGCCCGGATGACGTGGTCGTCGAGGAGCTCGCGCCCCATGAAGCCGCTGGCGTCCGCGCCGAAGTCGGCGAGGACCGTCTCGGCGTTGGTCTCCATCGGGGCGCCCTCGTGCCCCCAGGTGCCCGCGCTCTCCACGATGAGGCCGCCGGTGAGCGGGTCGCCGAGGCGGTCGGCCAGGGCATGCCTGGTCAGCCGCTCGGTGATGGGTGAGCGGCACACGTTGCCGGTGCTGACGTGGAGGATGCGGAAGGCGTCCGCGGAGCCCGGGAAGCCCGCTATGCCACGCCCCGTCTCAGGGGCTGTCAATTCGCCACCTCGAGGTCGGGTACCACCTTGCGCAGCTCGTCCGCGGTGAGCGCGCCCGCGCGCAGCAGCACCGGCACCTTGCCCGTGACGTCGACGATCGACGACGGGACGATGCCGGGGGTCGGGCCGCCGTCCAGGTACACGGAGACGGAGTCGCCGAGCATCTCCTGCGCGGCGTCGCAGTTCTCCGGGGCGGGGTGTCCGGTGAGGTTCGCCGAGGAGACGGCCATGGGGCCGACCTCGGTGAGCAGTTCGATGGCGACGGGGTGCAGCGGCATGCGGATGGCGACCGTGCCGCGGGTGTCGCCGAGGTCCCACTGGAGCGACGGCTGCTGCTTGGCGACCAGGGTCAGGGCGCCGGGCCAGAAGGCGTCGACGAGCTCCCAGGCCATCTCGGAGAAGTCGGTCACCAGGCCGTGCAGGGTGTTCGGCGAGCCGATCAGGACGGGCGTCGGCATGTTGCGGCCGCGGCCCTTGGCGTCCAGCAGGTCGGAGCACGCCTCCGGGGTGAAGGCGTCGGCGCCGATGCCGTAGACGGTGTCGGTGGGCAGCACGACCAGCTCGCCACGGCGGACGGCGGACGCGGCCTCGCGCAGACCGGTCGTACGGTCGGTCGCGTCGTTGGTGTCGTATCGCCGTGCCATTAGTCCGGACTCCTCACTGAAAAGCTGACACTGATGATCTGGGTCGTCACGGCATCGCCCTGCGGGCGGTCGCGAAGCGCGGCCTGTTGTTGAGGTCGGGGTGGTCGGCCGCGTCGGCCCAGCCCCGTTCCTCGGTGAAGATCCACGGGACCTGGCCGCCCTGGGTGTCCGCGTGCTCGATGACGACGACTCCGCCGGGGCGGAGCAGCCGGTGGGCGGTGCGCTCGATGCCGCGGATCAGGTCGAGGCCGTCCTCGCCGGAGAAGAGGGCGAGTTCGGGGTCGTAGTCGCGGGCTTCCGGGGCGACGTACTCCCATTCGGTGAGCGGGATGTACGGCGGGTTGGAGATGACGAGGTCGACCTGTCCGTCGAGCTCGGGGAAGGCGTCCCTGGCGTCTCCGCGGCGGAGGTCGACCCTGGACCCCTCGACGTTCTTCCGCGTCCATTTGAGGGCGTCCTCGGACAGCTCCACGGCATGCACGCGGGAGCGCGGCACCTCCTGTGCCATGGCGAGCGCGATGGCGCCGGAGCCGGTGCACAGGTCGACGATAAGCGGCTCGACGACGTCCATCGCGCGGACGGCGTCTATGGCCCAGCCGACGACGGACTCGGTCTCCGGGCGCGGCACGAAGACGCCGGGGCCGACCTGCAGCTCCAGGTAGCGGAAGAAGGCCCGCCCCGTGATGTGCTGCAGCGGCTCGCGGGCCTCGCGCCGTGCGACGGTCTCCCAGTAGCGGGCGTCGAAGTCGGAGTCCTTGACGGAGTGCAGCTCGCCCCGCTTCACGCCGTGCACGAAGGCGGCGAGCTCCTCCGCGTCGTTGCGCGGCGAGGGCACGCCGGCGTCGGCCAGCCGCTGGGTGGCCTGGGCCACTTCCGCGAGCAGCAGGTTCACGCTGGTCCTCCGGGCGGGTCGGGACGGGTCGTACGAGGGGTGCCTCAGGCGGCGGCGAGCTTGGCCGCGGAGTCCGCGTCGACGCAGGCCTGGATGACCGGGTCGAGGTCTCCGTCGAGCACCTGGTCCAAGTTGTACGCCTTGAAGCCGACGCGGTGGTCCGAGATCCGGTTTTCCGGGTAGTTGTACGTCCGGATCTTCTCGGAGCGGTCGACGGTGCGGACCTGGCTGCGGCGGGCGTCCGCGGCCTTGCTCTCCGCCTCTTCCTGGGCCGCGGCGAGGAGCCTGGAGCGCAGGATACGCATCGCCTGCTCCTTGTTCTGCAGCTGGCTCTTCTCGTTCTGGCAGGAGGCGACGACGCCGGTGGGCAGGTGCGTGATGCGCACCGCGGAGTCGGTGGTGTTGACGGACTGGCCGCCGGGCCCGGAGGAGCGGTAGACGTCGATCCGCAGGTCGTTCGCGTGGATCTCGACGTCGATCTCCTCGGCCTCGGGCGTCACGAGCACGCCGGCCGCGGAGGTGTGGATGCGGCCCTGGGACTCGGTGGAGGGCACGCGCTGCACGCGGTGCACGCCGCCCTCGTACTTCAGCCGCGCCCAGACGCCCTGGCCGGGCTCGGTGGCGCCCTGGCCGCCCTTGGTCTTCACGGCGACCTGGACGTCCTTGTAGCCGCCGAGCTCGGACTCGGTGGAGTCGATGATCTCGGTCTTCCAGCCGACGCGCTCGGCGTACCGCAGGTACATGCGCAGCAGGTCACCGGCGAAGAGGGCCGACTCGTCGCCGCCCGCGCCCGCCTTGATCTCCAGGATGACGTCCTTGTCGTCGGACGGGTCCCGGGGCACGAGCAGCAGCCGCAGCTTCTCGGTGAGCGCCTCGCGCTCCCGCTCCAGCTCCTTGACCTCGGCGGCGAAGTCGGGGTCGTCGGCCGCGTACTCGCGCGCGGTCTCGATGTCGTCCCCGGTCTGCTTCCAGGAGCGGTACGTCGCCACGATCGGGGTCAGCTCGGCGTAGCGCTTGTTGAGCTTGCGCGCGTTGGCCTGGTCGGCGTGGACCGCCGGGTCGGCGAGCTTCTTCTCAAGGTCGGCGTGCTCGCCGATCAGTTCCTCGACCGCCTCGAACATCGGGGGCTCCTGGTTTTCTACGCGAAGGTTCTACGCGAGCGTTCTACGCGAATCGGCTGCGGGACGGCAAAAGCGCCGGTCCCGGCCACCCCCTCCCGAGGGCGGCCGATGACCGGCGCAGTGGCTCGCTACTTGTTGGCGCCTGCAGCCTTGCCGAAGCGGGCCTCGAAGCGGGCCACGCGGCCACCGGTGTCGAGGATCTTCTGCTTGCCCGTGTAGAACGGGTGGCACTCGGAGCAGACCTCGGCGCGGACGGTGCCGCTGGAGATCGTGCTGCGGGTGGTGAACGACGCACCGCAGGTGCAGCTGACCTGGGTCTCGACGTACTCGGGGTGGATGTCGCGCTTCAAGGTGTCTCCTAGTTTCGGGAGGGCGCCGGGTCGTACGCGCGGATTGCTCGTACGTGAACCGGGGCCGACGTACCAGTCTGCCAGGACCGGCCGTATCTCCCAAAACCGGGGTGGGCGCCGTTCTATTCCTGGCGGGTTTCCGGCCTGGTCAGTGACCGGGTCAGCGACCAGGTCAGTGACCGGCCACCACGTCGCCCACGTCGCCCTTGTCGCCGGCCGACTTCTCGGTGGCGGACTTGGGTATGGCCCTGTCGGCCCTGAGGGCGTCCCAGACCTGCTGGTCGGCCTCCTCCAGGGGAAGGACGCGGTTGGGGTCGTTCGGGTCGTACTGGATGGGCAGGGTGACCATCTTCATGTCGCCCGCGCCGATGCCCTTGAGGCCGTTCGCGAAGCTCGCGAGGCTCTTGACGTCGTTCAGGTCGGAGTCGGTGGTGATGGCGCTGGTCGCGTCGTTCGCCAGGTCGAACAGCTTCTTGGGGTTGCTGAAGACGCCGACGTCCTTGACCTGGTCGAGGAGGGCCTTGATGAAGGCCTGCTGGAGCTGGATGCGGCCGAGGTCGCTGCCGTCGCCGACGCCGTGCCGGGTGCGGACCAGGCCGAGGGCCTGCTCGCCGTCGAGCGTGTGGGTGCCGGCGTCCAGGTTCAGGTGACTGTCCTTGTCCCTGATGTCCTTCTTGGTGGTGATGTCGACGCCGCCGAGGGTGTCGATGAGCTTCTTGAAGCCCGTGAAATCGACTTCTACGTAGTGGTCCATCCGGATGCCGGACATCTTCTCGACCGTCTTGACGGCGCAGGCGGGGCCGCCGACCTCGTACGCCGTGTTGAACATCTGCCGCTGCCCGCCGGGGGCCGTCCCGCCGTCGTCCGTCGCGCACTCGGGCCGGGATATGAGGGTGTCGCGGGGTATGGACACGACGCTGGCCTTCTTGTGGCCCTTGTAGACGTGCACGATCATCGCGGTGTCCGAGCGGGCCGCGCCCTCGTCCTTGCCGTACTTGGCGTTGTCGCCGGAGCGCGAGTCGGAGCCGAGGACGAGGATGTCCTGGGAGCCGTTGTCGACGTCCATGGGGCGGTCCGTGCCGAGCGCGGCGTTGATGTCGACGCCCTTGATGTTGCCGTTGAGCTTGAAGTAGACGTAGCCGAGGCCGGTGCCTCCGAGGACAGCCACACCCGCGGCGGTCCAGGCGGTGACGACGAGCACCTTCTTGCGCGTACTGCGCGGCTTGCGACGACGACCGCGCTTGCTGCCGCGCCTAGGCGCGTCGGCGGCCCTGCTCTCGTCAGTCATGCGCTCCTCAGTCCTCGTCGGTCGGTTACCCCCTGCTTTCAGGGCCAGGCGTGGCCTTCCGTCACTTGTCAGACGGGAAAGCCGAAAGAAGGGTTGCACGCCACTCTGTGTGCACCCCGGCGTCCGACCGCTACGCAAAGTGGCTGACATACCCGCGTTTTTGGCCTGTCACCTGCGCTTTCTTCCCGATCGGCGCTACCCGCGGTGACCGTGAGAATCTCTTAGAGGTGTGGCCAAGGTCTCGCTCCGGTCACGCATGGCAACAGAAGAGCCGCCCCGTCACAGGAGTGACGGGGCGGCTCCGGGACCGCTGAGGACGACTAGTCGTTGCCGTTGCCCGGCGTCGGCGTCGTCTTCTGGATCTGCAGCAGGAACTCGGCGTTCGACTTCGTCTGCTTCATCTTGTCGAGCAGCAGCTCGATCGCCTGCTGCTGGTCGAGCGCGTGCAGCACACGGCGCAGCTTCCAGGTGATGGCGAGCTCGTCGCTGCCGAGCAGGATCTCTTCCTTGCGGGTGCTGGACGAGTCGACGTCCACCGCGGGGAAGATCCGCTTGTCGGAGAGCTTGCGGTCCAGCTTGAGCTCAAGGTTGCCGGTGCCCTTGAACTCCTCGAAGATCACCTCGTCCATGCGCGAGCCGGTGTCGACCAGCGCGGTGGCCATGATGGTCAGCGAGCCGCCGTCCTCGATGTTGCGCGCGGCACCGAAGAAGCGCTTCGGCGGGTAGAGGGCCGTCGAGTCGACACCACCGGACAGGATGCGGCCGGAGGCCGGGGCCGCCAGGTTGTACGCACGGCCCAGACGGGTGATCGAGTCGAGCAGCACGACGACGTCGTGGCCCAGCTCCACCAGGCGCTTGGCGCGCTCGATGGCGAGCTCGGCGACCGTGGTGTGGTCCTCGGCGGGACGGTCGAAGGTCGAGGAGATGACCTCGCCCTTCACCGACCGCTGCATGTCGGTGACCTCTTCCGGACGCTCGTCGACCAGGACGACCATCAGGTGGCACTCGGGGTTGTTGTGCGTGATCGCGTTGGCGATCGCCTGCATGATCATGGTCTTGCCGGTCTTCGGCGGGGCCACGATCAGACCACGCTGCCCCTTACCGATGGGCGCGACGAGGTCGATGATGCGGGTGGTGAGGATGCCGGGGTCCGTCTCCAGGCGGAGGCGGTCCTGCGGGTAGAGCGGCGTCAGCTTGTTGAACTCCGGTCGCCCGCGCCCGGATTCGGGCGCCATGCCGTTGACGGAGTCCAGGCGCACGAGCGCGTTGAACTTCTCGCGGCGCTCGCCGTCCTTGGGCTGGCGGACCGCGCCGGTGACGTGGTCGCCCTTGCGCAGGCCGTTCTTGCGGACCTGGGCCAGCGACACGTACACGTCGTTGGGACCGGGGAGGTACCCCGACGTACGGATGAACGCGTAGTTGTCGAGGATGTCCAGGATGCCCGCGACGGGGATCAGGACGTCGTCGTCGGAGACCTGCGGCTCGTTGCCGAAGCCCTGCTCGTCGCGGCCACGACGGCCACGGCGGTCCCGGTAACGGCCGCGGCGGCCGCGACGGCCACCCTCGAAGTCGTCCCCGTCCTCGTCGGCCCGCGGACCGTTGTCACGCTGACGGTCCTGCCGGTCCTGCCGGCCGCCGCCCTGCTGCTGACGGTCCTGCCGGTCCTGGCGGTCCGGACGGCCGCCGCCCTGCTGGTCGTCGCCCTTGTTGCCGCGGCGGTCGCGGTCGCGGCCGCGGCCCTGCCGGTCACGGCGGTCGCGGCGGCCCTCGGCGCCCTCGCCGGAGCTGTCGCCGCCCTTGTCGCCCTTGGCCTCGGACGCGTCGCCCTTGGCCTCGGCCTTCGCCTCGGCGGTGACGGTCTCCGGGCTGCCCGCGTCGGCGGTGGCGCGACGCCGGCGGCGCTCGCCGGCCGGCTGGTCGTCGCCCCCGCGCTCGGCCTCGGCCGTGCGGCCGGGGCCGCCGGCGGGCTGGCCGGGGATGTCGATCTGCTGCTGGGCGGCGGCCTTCTCGGCCTTGGCGTCGTCGGCCTTGGCCTTGGCGGCAGGCTCGGCGGTGTCCTCGCCCGTACGGGCCTTCGAGGTGGCCCGGCGCTTGGGCTTGGTCTCGGTGGTCTCACCGGAAGCCGCGGCGCTCTTCGCCGGGGCTCCGCCCCCTGCCTGCGCCTCCTTGATGACCTCGATCAGCTGGCTCTTGCGCATGCGCCCGGTGCCCTTGATTCCAAGGCCCGATGCGACCTGCTGCAGTTCCGCCAGCACCATGCCCTCAAGGCCGGTGCCGCGGCGCCGCCGGGACCCGGCCGAAGCACCGGTGGCAGGCGCCGCGGAGGCGTCCGTGGCGGGCGTGTCGGCAGTCACGCCCATCAGATCGGTGGTGTCGCTCACGAAGGGTCCTTCCCTGGAGCGGACGTCGGCCTGTCTGGCTCGGCGACCGGTTGTGCTGTCCGACGATCGGTCCTTGCATTCTGTGGACCGTGCCGGGGCGGTGGTCCGCCAACGCGGCGGAAGAATTCATTGGTGATGGCGATTCCCGGTGCGGTGCCACTGATGTGCGGTGTCACCCGGCTCGGTCACGCCGGTTCCGGAGCGTGCTCAGGACCGCTCAGTGCAAGGCACGAAGCAGTTTGGGAGGCTCCCGGAAGAATGGTTGTCCCGGACGGGGACACAAAGCACCTCGCCATGGTGAGGTCGGGTGCAGACTTGAGATTAACACTACCGGATCCAACAAACATTCCCCCTCTCAGGATCGGGACACCCCGAATCCCTTCGTTCACTGCGTCAGGGCGCGAGCGGCAGCACGCTCGTACCCGTGGCGTCGAGCGCCAGGCGATTGGCCGCCCAGCCCTCCCCCGCCAGTCGTGCGACCTTGTCGGCCGCACTGTCTTCGACCAGCGCGAGGACCGTGGGCCCCGCGCCGGAGATCACCGCGGGCACGCCGTCGGCGCGCAGCCGCTCCACCAGGGCGGCGCTCTCCGGCATGGCCGGGGCGCGGTACTCCTGGTGCAGCCGGTCCTCCGTGGCGGGCAGCAGCAGCTCGGGGCGCCTGGTCAGGGCCTCGACGAGTAGGGCCGCCCGGCCCGCGTTGGCGGCCGCGTCGACGTGCGGGACGGTGCGCGGGAGCAGGCCGCGCGCCATCTCGGTGAGGACGGGTTTTCCGGGGACGAAAACCACCGGAACGATGGAATCGGCGGGTTCCATCCTGATCGCCCGCCCCGCTCCCCCGTCCATCCAGGAGAGCGTGAAACCGCCGAGCAGACAGGCGGCGACGTTGTCGGGGTGGCCCTCGATCTCGGTGGCCAGGTCGAGCAGCGCGGCGTCGTCGAGCCTGGCCTCGCCGCCTATCGTCACGGCGCGGGCGGCGACGATGCCCGCGCAGATGGCGGCGGACGAGGAGCCGAGGCCACGGCCGTGCGGGATGCGGTTGGCGCAGACGATCTCAAGGCCGCGCGGCTGTCCGCCGAGCAGGTCGAAGGCGGTGCGCAGGGAACGTACCAGCAGATGCGACTCGTCGCGCGGGAGGGAGTCGCTGCCCTCGCCTGCGATGTCGATGTTCAGGCCGGAGTCGGCCACCCTGACGACGACGTCGTCGTACAGCCCCAGTGCCAGGCCGAGGGCGTCGAAGCCCGGGCCGAGGTTGGCGCTGGTGGCGGGGGTGCGCACCCGGACGGCGGCGGCGCGGAACGCGGGACCGGCCATCGCTCGATGACTCTCCTTGAGCTGCGTGTTTTTGAGGCTCCGTATTTTTCAGTACGTGCCACATGTACGGAACACCCGAAGGCCGCGAACAACGGCGGCACCGCGGCATATGCGGCGGGGCGGGTTCGGTACAGCCTATCGAAGGAAGGTTCTGTGGCGACATAGGGCGCACAGGAGGCGCACGATGCGTGTCGTAAGCCCCCTGTGCCACCCCCTGTACGGAGTCGCGGGTTTTGCCTGCGGTTACGCGAGGCCGAGGCGCTCGGCCGCGGCGGCGGCGTCGACCGGGACGGTGACCGGCTGCGGGGCGCCCGCGACGGCCCAGTCCGGGTCCTTGAGGCCGTTGCCGGTGACGGTGCAGACGATGCGCTGCCCCTTGTCGACCTTGCCCTGCTCGGCGGCCTTCAGCAGACCGGCGACCGATGCGGCCGACGCGGGCTCCACGAAGACACCCTCCTGGGACGCCAACAGCTTGTAGGCGCGCAGGATCTCACGGTCCGTCACCTCGTCGATGAAGCCGTCCGACTCGTCGCGCGCGTCGAGCGCGTACTGCCACGACGCGGGGTTGCCGATGCGAATCGCGGTGGCGATCGTCGACGGGTCCTTGACGACCTCGCCGCGCACGATGGGCGCGGAGCCGGAGGCCTGGAAGCCCCACATCCGGGGCGTACGGGTCGACACCGCGTCGGCCGCGTACTCCTTGTAGCCCTTCCAGTAGGCGGTGATGTTGCCGGCGTTGCCGACGGGAAGGACGTGGATGTCGGGGGCGTCGCCGAGGGCGTCGACGATCTCGAACGAGGCGGTCTTCTGGCCCTCGATGCGGAACGGGTTCACCGAATTGACCAGCGCCACCGGGTAGTTCTCGGAGAGGCCGCGCGCGAGGTTCAGGCAGTCGTCGAAGTTGCCGTCGACCTGGAGGATCTTCGAGCCGTAGACGAGCGCCTGGCCCATCTTGCCGAGCGCGATCTTGCCCTGCGGCACGAGGACCGCGCAGACCATGCCCGCGCGTACGGCGTAGGCGGCGGCGGACGCCGACGTGTTGCCGGTGGAGGCGCAGATGACGGCCTGCGCGCCCTCCTCCTTGGCCTTGGTGATCGCCATGGTCATGCCGCGGTCCTTGAAGGACCCGGTGGGGTTGGCACCCTCGACCTTGAGGTGGACCTCGCAGCCCGTGCGCTCGGAGAGCACCTGTGCGGGCACGAGCGGCGTGCCGCCCTCGCCGAGCGTCACGACCGGCGTGGTGCCGGAGACCGGAAGACGGTCCCGGTACTCCTCGATGATTCCGCGCCACTGGTGGGTCATTGCTGCTTACTCCCCTTCAACCCGCATGATGCTGGCGACACCACGCACGGTGTCGAGTTTGCGCAGCGCGTCGACGGTGCCGGTGAGGGCGGCGTCGGGCGCGCGGTGGGTGACGACGACGAGGGAGGCCTCGCCGTCCTTGCCCGTCTGACGGACCGTATCGATCGATACGCCGTGTTCGGCGAAGACCGTCGCGACCTGGGCGAGGACGCCCGGCTTGTCGGCCACGTCGAGGCTGATGTGGTAGCGCGTGACGACCTCGCCCATGGAGCTCACGGGCAGCCGCGTGTACGCGGAGTCGCCGGGCCCGGTGGCCTCGGCGAGCTTGTTGCGGCAGACGGCGACGAGGTCGCCGAGGACGGCGGACGCGGTGGGCGAGCCGCCCGCGCCGGGCCCGTAGAACATGAGCTGCCCGGCGGCCTCGGCCTCGACGAAGACGGCGTTGTAGGCACCGCGGACCGATGCCAGCGGGTGGCTGAGCGGAATCATCGCGGGATGCACGCGCGCGGTGACGGACTCACCGTCGGCCGCCCGTTCGCAAATGGCGAGGAGTTTGATGGTGCATCCCATGCGCTTCGCGGAAGCGAAGTCGGCGGCGGTCACCTCGGTCATGCCCTCGCGGTACACGTCGTCGAGGCGCACGCGCGTGTGGAACGCGATCCCGGCGAGGATGGCGGCCTTGGCGGCCGCGTCGAAGCCTTCGACGTCGGCGGTCGGATCGGCTTCGGCATACCCGAGGGCGGTGGCCTCGTCGAGGGCTTCCTGATACCCGGCACCGGTGGTGTCCATGGCATCGAGAATGAAGTTGGTGGTGCCGTTCACGATGCCGAGGACGCGGTTGACCTTGTCCCCCGCCATGGATTCGCGCAGCGGCCGGATGAGCGGAATGGCACCGGCGACGGCGGCCTCGTAGTACAGGTCCCGCCCGTGCACCACGGCGGCCTCGTGCAGCGCGGCGCCGTCCTGCGCGATGAGCGCCTTGTTCGCGGAGACGACCGAGGCACCGTGCTCGAAGGCGGTGGTGATGAGGGTCCGAGCAGGCTCGATCCCCCCGATCACCTCGACGATCACATCGATGTCACCCCGCTTGACCAGCGCGGTCGCGTCGGTGGTGATGAGCTCCGGGTCGATTCCCTCACGCACCTTGGAGGGCCGGCGGACGGCGACCCCGGCGAGCTCCACCGGGGCGCCGATCCTGGCTGTGAGGTCGTCGGCGTGCGTCGTCATGATGCGCGCCACCTCTGAGCCGACAACTCCACAGCCCAGCAGCGCCACCTTCAGCGGACGCGTACGCATCATCCGACCTCACTTCTCATACATCTACGGTGGAACCAGTCTCACCCACCGGAACAGACTTTCTGTCCATTGTCCGGATCCTGAGACATCTATTTCATGTTTTCGTCAGCCGAGTGCGTCGGCCGAGTTCGTCAGCCGACGTCGAGACGCAGGAGATCCTCCTCCGTCTCGCGCCGCACGATCACCCGCGCCTCGCCGTCCCTGACGGCGACGACGGGCGGCCGGAGAGCGTGGTTGTAGTTGCTCGCCATCGAGCGGCAGTACGCACCGGTCGCCGGCACGGCGATCAGGTCACCGGGCGCGAGATCCGCCGGAAGGAAAGCATCCCGCACGACGATGTCCCCACTCTCGCAGTGCTTGCCGACGACGCGCACAAGGACGGGCTCGGCGTCGGAGGAGCGGGAGACGAGGGCGACGGTGTACTCGGCGTCGTACAGCGCGGTACGGATGTTGTCGGACATGCCGCCGTCCACGGACACGTACGTACGCAGCCCTTCGAGGGGCTTGATGGTGCCGACCTCGTAGAGCGTGAAGGCGGTCGGGCCGACGATGGCGCGGCCGGGCTCGACGGAGATGCGGGGGGTGCTGAGCTTCGCGGCCGCACACTCTCGCGTGACGATCTCGCGCAGCGCCTCGGCGATCTCGTGCGGCTCGCGGGGGTCGTCATCCGAGGTGTACGCGATGCCGAGCCCGCCCCCGAGGTCGATCTCGGGCAGCTCCACACCGTGCTCGTCCCGCACCTCGGCGAGCAGCTGCACGACGCGCCGCGCGGACACCTCGAAGCCGGCCATGTCGAAGATCTGCGACCCGATGTGGGAGTGGATGCCGATGAGCTCCAGCCCGTCCAGCTTGAGAGCCCGCCGCACCGCCTCGGCGGCCTGGCCGCCCGCGAGCGCGATGCCGAACTTCTGGTCCTCGTGCGCGGTGGCGATGAACTCGTGGGTGTGCGCCTCGACGCCCACCGTCACCCGGATCTGCACACGCTGCCGCTTGCCGAGCCGCTCCGCGATGTGCGCGACGCGCACGATCTCCTGGAAGGAGTCGAGCACGATGCGTCCGACGCCGGCGTCGATCGCCCGCTCGATCTCCTCCGGAGTCTTGTTGTTCCCGTGGAAGGCGATGCGCTCGGCGGGCATGCCGGCGGCGAGGGCGGTGCTGAGCTCGCCACCGCTGCACACGTCGAGGTTCAGCCCCTCCTCGTGCAGCCACCGCACGACGGCCCGCGAAAGGAACGCCTTGCCTGCGTAGAACACATCGGCGTCACTGCCGAAGGCGTCCCGCCAGGCCTGGCAGCGGGCACGGAAGTCGGCCTCGTCGATGAAGTACGCGGGCGTGCCGAACTCCTCGGCGAGCCGCGTCACCTCGATGCCGCCCGTACTGACGACGCCCTCGGGCGTACGGGTGACGGTGCGGGACCAGACCTTGGGATCGAGGGCGTTCAGGTCGGCGGGCGGAGCGCTGTAGTGGCCCTCGGGGAGTACGTCGGCGTGACGGGGACCGGCGGGGTGTGCGGAACGGCTCATGGCGGTGTCGTCTCGTCTTTCACATGTCACAGGTGGTCGGGTGCGCTGATACCGAGCAGGGACAGGCCACCGGCAAGCACCGTCCCGGCGGCTTCGGCGAGCGCGAGCCGGGCGCGGTGGGCGGCCGAGGGTTTCTCGTCCCCCACGGGGAGGACCGCCTGCCCTGCCGCCTGCCCCCGGGCGGCGCCTCGCGTGGGCCCTTCCGGGGCGTTGGCGCTCTGCGACGTAGGCCCTTGTGGGGCGCACTGGAAGGAGAGGAAGGCGTCGGCGGTGACGACGAGGTGCCGGGCGAGACGGTCCGGGGCGCGGTGGCGCGCGGCGGAGGCGAGGACCGTGGGGTAGGCGGCGAGGGCGTCGAGGAGGGGGGTGGCGGGGTGGGGGGTGGCGGGGTGGGGGGTGGTGGTGCTGCCGGGGGCGGCGGTGGTGCAGGGGGCAGTGATGTCGCCGGGGGCGGCGGTGTTGCGGGAGGCAGTGATGTCGCCTGGGGCGGCGGTGTCGCGGGGCGCGGCGGTGTCGCTCGGGGCGGCGGCGTCATGGGGGGTAGCCGGCTCTCGGGGGACGGCGCTGCTGCGGGGCTCGGCGGTATCGCCGAGCGCGGCGGTGTTGCCGGGAGCGGCCGTGCTGCCGGGAGCGGCGATGTTGCCGGGAGCGGCGGTGAAGCCCAGGTCGGCGGCGTTGCGGGTGAGGGCGCGGGAGCGGGCGTGGGCGTACCGGACGCGGAAGAGAGGGTTGCTCTCGCGCTGCACGAGGTGCTGGTCGCCGCCCTGCTCGGGGGTGATGCGGGGGCGGTCGTGGGCGGCGGGGTGGAGCAGCGCCCAACGGGCGGCGTCGCGGCCGAGGCGGAGGGGGCCGGAACCTTCGGGGCTTGTCGCGGTTGCGTGGACCGGTGCGGTTGCGGGAACGGGGCGCAGGGTGGGGAGGGGCTGGGGCGGCCGTCCGTGGGCGTCGACGCGCACGCCGAGGACATCCACCCAGGCGGGGTCGGGCGCGTCGTCACAGGTGACGCGGACGAGGACGCCCTGGGAGCGCAGGATGCGGCGGACGCTGTCGGCGACGACGACGGCGCGGATCTCACGGGGCACGTGGATCTGGGCGACGGCGCCGGTGTCGGGGTGAACGTGCCCGTAGCAGGGGCCGCGCTCCAGGATTTCGCGTACGAGGGCTTCGTCGCGCGCGCCCGCGAGGGTGATGTTGAGGAACCCGGGCCCGCTGATGTCGACGCCGGCGATGCCGGGCTCGGCGGCGAGCCGCGGGGCGAGCACCTCGGCCACGTGTCGCGGGGTGCGCCCGGCGGCGCGGGCGATCTGGAGGGCGACATTGGTGGCGTAGTCGCCGGAACCGCCGGGCCGGGGCCGCTCCACACGCACGGGCAGGCGCCCCGCCTCTACGGACGCGTCCAGCTCCCGGCCCAGGCCCAGATCCCCATCCCCATCCATGTCCATGTCCATGTCCACGCTGAGCTCACCGGCATCGACGGCCTGGCGCATGGCGCGCAGGACGGTGCGGGAAAGCTCGACGGGGGTCACGGGACCAAGCGTATGGGAGGAGGGGGGTGGGGAGGCGACTCGGTTTCCCGGATGGTCCGGGATGTGGACGGGGGGCGGGGGGAGGCGGGGCTCGCCGCGGGGCGGGGGCTGTGGCTGTGGCTTGCCCCGGGGGCCGGGGCAACAGCGGCTTACCGGGAGCAGCGGCTTGCCCCGAGGCCCGAAGGAGCGGCTGCCCGGAGCCGGGGCTGGGGCAAGCCAGGGCCCGGGAGGACAGCGGCTTGCCGGGCTGAGAGGCTGGGGCTTGCCCGACGCCCAGAGGCTGCGACCAGCCCGGACCACGGGAGGGCAGTGACTGCCGGGCCGAGAGGCTGGGGTTTACCCGGGGCCGAGAGGCTGCGACTAGCCCGGACCCCGGGAGGGCAGTGACTGCCGGGCCGAGAGAGGCTTGCCGAGGCGGAGGAGGCGGAACCGCTGGGCTGGGCTGGGCTGGGCTGCGCTGAGTCGGGGTCAGCCTCCGGACTGCGCAGCGCGCTCCGCTTCGCCGATGGTGGCGCCACCTACGACGCCTCCACCCCCGGCACCACACCCACTGGCCCGGCACTCGGCCGCTTCCAGAGCCCCACGGTCACGCTCACACGGATCCGCGCGCCCACCCTCACCGCTCCCCTCCTCCCCATCCCCCTCCCCGAACATCAACTGCCGGACGATGCCGACCAGTTCGTTCGGCTCGAAGGGCTTGGCGAGGAAGGCGTCGACGCCGACCTCCAGGCCGCTCTCGACCTCGTACTGCGTGCAGGCACTGATGACGACGATGGGCACATCACGCGTACGCGCGTCGGCACGGAGCCGGGCGGCGGTCCGCAGTCCGTCGAGCCGGGGCATCACGACATCGAGGGTGATCACATCGGGCTGGACCTGCTGCACGATGTCCAGGCATTCGACACCATCGGCCGCGGTCACGACCTCGAAGCCCTCCAGCTCGAGGTTGACCCTGATCAGCTGCCGGATGACCTTGTTGTCGTCCACAACAAGCACACGGCCGGGCACGCCTGGCACAACTTGAGAGTAGGTCCGCGCCCGCCACCGCGTCCCGGTTTTCCCCACTTCCACCGCCCACGCACAAGCCGGCGCCGCCCCCACCCCCCGCCGAGGACAAGCACCCACCACGCCCCCGCGCGAGCCCCGAAATACCTGTTCATAGGGAGCCCCGAAGAGCTGGTAGGGTTCTACCCGTCGCCGCACAACCCGCGACGATACGCCCCCGTAGCTCAGGGGATAGAGCAACGGCCTCCGGAGCCGTGTGCGCAGGTTCGAATCCTGCCGGGGGCACCTTGTAATAGGCGCCCAAAGACCCCGTCATCAGCGGTAATGCTGAAGTCGGGGTCTTCGCGTATGTGCAGGCATATGCGGCCCGAAGCGGCTCTATGTCGAGGTCTGCGGACGAGGCGTGGACGGGATCTTGAAGCATCTACACAGGTATGAGCGGACAGCGGTTCGGCGCTCTTCCAACGCACTCGCCACTCAGGCACGCGCACCGACCAAGGTGGTTTGATCGGCAACGCGAACGCCGCGGCCGCCAAGAACAGGGCCATGGTCGCGATCATCAAGATGGGAGCGCGCCGCGATGGGTCACGACCCAGTATCGCGAGGACTGACGAGGTAAGCACGTCACCTTGATCGTCACTGGTTCCCAAAGATGTGCCCCACAAGTGACCTATCGTCGTGCCTGCATCGAAGGTTCCAGGTCCCGGTGACGGTCTGAAGTGACGCGTTGAAATCACACGCTCTACCGCCTTGCCTCATCAGTGCCACGGTCAGCACTCAAGGAAGCAGTCCCTAACCCTCTTTGGACTCCGGCCTCTCAGTGCCTCGTGACTGATCTACCATCTGACGGGTTGACAGGTACAAGGGGGCGCATGCGGCCAAAGCGGCTGAACGTCAAGATCACCATTCCGTTCCTGGGGGAGATTGGTGGTGAGTGGGAGCCCGAAGACGCCGAGCAGAGGGCTGCCTGGGAGCTCTATGTGGAGCTGGTGACGCGGGTTTCCGTCGCCCCGTTGCGTGAGGACGAAGGTTCGGCGCGTGAGGCGTTGACCTCCATGTACGTCCTCTTCGCAACGGTCCGCGACATCCTCAAACGGTACGGCCCCGACGTAGCGCCACCTGGGGCGCGTAACGAGGTGTCGTTCGGAATCCTCGCCGTGACCGTGCTCAACAGGGCGGTGCGGCCCGTCCTCAGCAAGTGGCATCCGCGGCTCACGGCCTGGGAGAGCTCCGCGCCGGCTGGCCGTTCTGCCTTCGAGCACGAGAACACCTGGCACGAGATCGGCGCTCTCCGAGCGGATCTCGACTCGCTGCGTCTGGTCCTCCTGGAACTGGCCCAGGTGCTGAGTAATGTGGCAGGGGCCGCGGATCTGATCGGAACCTCGGAGGTCGTTCCCGCCCAGGCTCCGCGAGCGTCTGTCTCGTCCCAGCCGCCCGCCCCGAGAGGACCGGCCGTTCCATGATCAAGGCGTTCTTCTCCTACTCAACCCAGAACGCCGCCTTCGTACAAGAAGTGGCGTCCGAGGTCGGCCGGGCCTTTGCCACGATCGACTGCCGGTCGTTCCACGCTGGTGGCGACATCCTTGACTCCATCGACGAGGCCCTCAAGGAATCAGCAGCTTTCGTCTTCTTCCTCAGCAAGGCCGCTTTGGCCTCCCCCTGGGTGGGACACGAAATCCGTGAAGCACGCTTCCAGGCAGCGATGGGGAGGATCAAAAACGTCTTGGTGGTCCGCCTGGACCCGGACATCGCGCCCGAGGATCTGCCAGAGTGGCTGAACCGCACCAAGCACATCACAACGATCGCGGCGAAGCCTGCCGCACGCAAGATCAGAACCCTCATCGACGATCTAGTGCGTCAGGGCCAGAGCCCTCGCTTCGTCGGCCGGGCAGCCGAGATTGCCGCACTTCAGGACGTGTACTCCGCGCCGGAACCAGGAGCGGAGAGCCAGGTCGCCTGCGTCACAGGGCTTCCCCGCATAGGTCGTCGCGCCACCTTGACCAAGATGGTCCGCGAGTCGCTGGACCTGGAGACCCTTCTGGTCATCGACGTGGAACCCGGCGACACCGTGCAGGCCCTCGCGGCGAAGCTCTCCGCGCTGGTCGACCCTTCAGAGACCCCCGAAGAGTCCCTGCAGCGGACAAGAGAGATCACGGCGCTCAGCGACGCGCAAGCCCTTGCACGTGCGCTGGCCAAGTTCCAGGAGATCTGCCAGTACCACCAGATGCCCGTGCTCCATGATGAGGGTGGGCTCCTGGACAACGACGGTGACATCGCGCCGTACATCCTCGACCTGATCGAGTCGCTGAGCCAGCACCCGGACATCGTCACCGCGCTGCTCACGAATAGGAGGCCCTCGCCGGATCACTTCATCGCGCGAGGAATGCGCCCGCTCGGCGTGGTCCATCTCCGGCCCCTAGAAGATGCGGACATCAGCCGTCTCGTCGGCCTCACGGCAAAGGCCCGTCAAATCACCTTGACCCCCGCGACCGTCAAGGAAATCACCCTAGCGGTCCGCGGTTATCCGCCCTCGGTCACGTTCGCGCTCGAACTGATCACGGCCTACGGGCCCGACCTCGGGATCCGCGGCCGGATGCTCTCAGATTTCGGCGCGTCACCGCTCACCACCTATCTCAAACAGAACAAATTCAGCAACCTGGAGCGCAAGATCCTCCGCGTCATGGCGGCGAACAGCCCGCTTCCGCTGTCCGTCCTGCAGGAGACGACGAGCACCTCAGACGACGGTATTGAGAAGGCCCTGATCCATCTCATCAACGTCTCTCTGATCGTCCCGACCGCTGGCGGTTGGTACGAGGTGTCCGGGCCCGCCGTGGACGCGATCCGCCGCGAGTTCGGCGCCTGCAGCAAGGGCGAGTACGGGGCGGTCGCGAGCAAACTCGACGAGTTCCTGGCCCGGTCCGAGGATGGAACCGACTACTTGGCCCTGCAACGCACCCTGTTCCGCGCCATGGACAAAGCCGGGCGGCAGTCCACTTCCCGGGCGTACGCCTTGCTCACCGACCGAGTGAAGTTGGCCGAGCAGTACTACCACGAGCAGGAGTACCAGCGTGCTGTCGACATGGCGACCGACGCGCTCGACACCGATCCCAGCATCCACCAGGCCCGGACGACGCTCATTCGCGCCCATGTGAAGCTCGGCGAGTTCGCGGAGGCGGGCGACCACATTGCAGAGCTCAAGAAGCGTGGTCAGGTGCGCGACGCGTTCTTCCTTATGGGCTTTTTGGAGAGGCACAGGGGCGAGCACCGAGAGGCCCTGAACCACTATCAGAAGGCGCTCGACAGTGGACGCGGTGGCATGGCGATCCACCGCGAGATGGCGGACTGCTGTCTTCGTCTGGGCGATCTGCTCTGGGCAGACGAGCACATCTCGCGAGCGGAGGAGAAGCAGCCCGACAACCGCTACGTCGTGGACCTGAAGATCCAGATCGCCTGCAAGTTGGGCGACCGGGACACAGCACTCTCGCTGCTCGTGCGTCTGGCGGACATCGATCGCGCCGAGATGGTCAGCCACCGCGCGTCACGTGTGGAGTATCTCTTCGGCAACATGGGAACCGCGTACGAGTTCGCCCAGAAGGCAGTGGAAAAGTCCGATAACACACGCTTCGAGGTGCTGGCCAACTACGTGCTCTGTGCGCTGCGCACCTCACGCATCGGCGAGGCAAGCGCAGCCTTGGACCAACTTGACCGCAAGTTCAGCAAGCAGCGCCGTGACATTCGGACCGGCCTCAGAGCCCGGCTGAGCATTGCGCAGCAGGACTACCAGACCGCGTACGCATACACGGAGCGGTTCATCAGCCCCGAGCGCCCCGTCCACCTCCTCATCCGTCGGGACGCCCTGCGGGGAATGCTCGACCGGACCGCGCTCGCGCCGCAGCGGCGTGCCGATCTCAGGGCGGAGCTGAAGCGGTGCGAGGACCGACTCGCCGGCCGTGAGGAGGACTTCGACCTGGATGCGCGGGGCGACCTGGGCTGACGGGTTCACTGACTCCGTTCCAGTGCCAGCATTACCTCGTCCCGATAGGCGGTAAGGCGTGTTGTCGCGCACAGCGGCACCCGACCGTGGCGGGTCCACGGTCCTCGTCGTTCGGTCATGGCGGAAGTCATGCCGGGACTCACCAGTTCGGCGTCAGCGAGCTGCGATGATGCGTGCCGCGGCACGCCGACGGGTTCCCCAACACCTTGCACGCCCCCGCGCCGGACCGGACATGGTCCTGACCGACAAGGCGTACCCGCGCCACTCGCGATCACCTGTGCAAACGCCACGTCCTCGCGGTGATCCCCGTCCCTGCAGACCATCGCGGCCACAGGCAGCGGCGTGGCAGCCAGGGCGGCAGGCTCCCTGCCTACGACGGTGAGGCCTACAAGCAGCGCAACACTGTCGAACGGTGCATCAACCGACTGAAGCAGTGGTGCGGGATGGCCACCCGCTATGAGAAGACAGCCACGATCCACCCGGCCGGACTCCACATAGCGGGCATTCACCTCTGATCCGCCTAGTGATCCAAAAGAAAGTTCTTAGATCTTGAGGCAGCCTTATCGCTCGTCCTCGCGAAGTAGCTCCTCGATGCGGCGGTTGGCGACGTCCTGCCGTCCGTCGAGGCACTTCGCGTAGCGGGTCAGCAGGACCTCGACGCTGTTGCCGGCGCGCTCGGCCACCTCGGTGGGGTCGACACCGGCGTTGAGCCACGTCGACAGCGCCGAGTGCCGGAGGTCGTACGGCCGACTCGCGAGGCCGCGACGGCCGGCGGAAGCGCGAGAAGCCGAGCTTCCTGCCACACGCGATAGTAGGTCGAGGACGGGACGACCGAGCCCTTCTCCCTGAAGAAGAGCCGTCCGTCGTCCGCCGTGCCAAAGGTGGCCAGGTGCTCGCGGAGCACGGCCACGAGATGGGGCGGGATAGGCACCCGCCTCACGTCCTCGGTTGGCCGATTCTTCAGCCCGCGGTCGTCATGGGTCTCCCCCGAGTCGGTCCACTGCTTGCCGGCAGACGGACGGGTCCGGTGGAGCCGCGCCGAGCCCCAGCCTTCCTCGGGAAGGTTCAGGTCCGTCTGGGCAAGACCGACCGCTTCCGCCGGCCGGAGACCGCCGAAGTACATGGCGGCGAACAGACCCACGAGGCGACGACCACGAGCACGCCGGTACCCGCCCACATAGGAATCCGCCGCCAGAAGTTCCGTGCCTGCTCCGGGTTGGCGACAACCCGCGGGTCGACCTGGTTAGACACCTTCGGCTTCTGCCAGCGGACAGCCGTGATGGGGTTCTCCCGCAACTCCCCCAGGTCGACGGCGTAATTCGCGGCATTAACGAGCGTCCGGCGCTTGCGCCGCACGGTCTCCGCCGCTGCTGCCGTGCCGTCGAGCTCGAGCTTCAGCGAGTCGAGGACCGCGCGAGCCGTGGCCGCTTCAGCGAGATCGGCGAGCAGCTGGGACGCCTTGGACACCCAGTGGAGAACGTTCCGCACGTCGTCCGGGACTTCCCGGTCATCGGGCCCCTGCAGCACGAAGGCCCAGTTGCGCAGTGCTGTGCAGATCTCCTCGTCGGCTGGTCGTCCGGCGCGTTCGTCGAGGAGTGCCAGCGTCACGCTGGTGAGGGCTTCATTAATGTCCTCCCGTGTGTCGGGGGCGGCATGAGGCCATTTCATGGCGAGGTACTTGAGAGCGAAGGCGTACCACGAAGCGGCCGACTTCTTCTCTTCCATCGAGGCCGGAAGTCCAGACTCCGTGTCGGACTCCTCGCCCTCGCGCATCGCACGCATGAGCTTCGTGCGGTAGTGGTCGGCGAGCGCCTTGGTGCGGAAGGACTCTGAGAACACACCGCCTGCGACGGACCACCGGACACCGTACGAGGGCGTTTTGGTGTCCCGCTTGCGGACTGACCTTCACATCGAGAGACTTCACGCCGCCTCCTCCAGCTGTCGCAGCCATGTGTAGAAGTCACTCCGCCGAACCCCCAGCTCTCCGTTGGGCAGCTTGAATGCGGCTGGCCCGTAACCCAGTTCTCGCCAGCGGTGGAACGTCCGACGGGAAACACAGCTCAGCTCATCCAGGACTTGGCGAATGGTCATCAGCTCGTCGCGACGGGCATCCATGTCGGTCCTCGTTCCGTTCCGGGCGTGGGTTCGAGGGACACAGCGAGCCAGGCTTCACCGGTACTGAGGCCGGTTCCAGCGAAGGCCCAGTGGGCGACAACGAGCGTGGTTTCGCCGTCCTGGGGAGCGGCCGTGGCGGCTTGTGCGCGGCGCCATTCGGCGCGGACGTGGCGGAGGGCGCCGAGAGTGGTGGAGTAGCGGCGGGACTTGGTGGAGAAGTGACCGCGGAAGCCGAGCATGTGGGCCCAGGCGCGCAGGCGGAGGTGTTCGAGGTCCTTGCGGGCGCTGAGGGCCCAGGCCGTCCGGATCATGCGCCGCGCGTGGTCGATGATCCGTGCCTGTGCCAATTCGGCGAGGAAGCGTTACTGACCTGCAAAGCGTGATGTCGTCATGATGGTTGGCGTCGAAGGCCAGTGCCGGTGAGGCAGCCATCGAGGACGTCGTGGCGGTACTGAAGCTGACGTAAGCCGCGCCGGACGGCAGTGATCAGGTCGTCGGGGTCGGCGAACGCGCGGTTGGCCGTGGCGGTGCGTCGCAGGACGGACCAGATGCCCTCGACCGGGTTGAGGTCGGCTGCGTAGGGCGGGAGTTGGTAGACGGTGAGCCAGTCACGTTCGGCGATGTAACGGCGCATCCCTGCTGTGAGGTGTGTGTTGAGGATGCCCCTATGTTGCGTCAAGTGGCAGAGGCTGAGGCAGCAAGGGCTGGCGTCGGCTGGATCTGACGGTAGATCTCGCGTTTCGACATGCCCTGTTTCGTGCGTCGTTCGAGGTAGAGGCGTGTGCGGGCATCACGGCGGATGCGTGTGACGACGATACGGTAGAGGGCGGCGTTGGCCTGTCGGTTGCCCCCGCGGTTGAGCCTCCGGCGCTGGGTCTTTCCGGAAGACGCTCGACAGGGCTGACGCCGCACAAGGCAGCGAACGATGCTTCACTAACCAGCCGTTCCGGGTTGTCGCCGACAGCGATCAGCAGGGCAGCGGCACTGTCGGGCCCGACACCGGTGATGTCCAGGAGCTGCGGATGGTCGTGACGGAGGGCCTTGGTGACCCGGTGGGTGAGTTCCTTCACCTCGGCGGTCAACTGCTGGATGCGCCGGGCCAGCAGCCGGAGCGCGAAGACGGCCGCGTCGCCGGCGTCGGGGAGGTCGGCGCACGCGGCGATCAGGGCCGTGTTGCTCAGCTTGGACAGCGTCTCGCGCAGCGCAGGATCGATGCCGAGCAGCACGGCCTTGAGCTGGTTCTTCGCCTGCGTGCGGGCCTTGACGGCCGATTCCTTCGCCAGCCGCAGCACGCGCATGTCGGCCGCCGGGCCCTCGCCGGTCTTGGGCGTGACGTCAGCGCGTCCGGACAGGACCGCGCGGGCGGCGGCCTCCGCATCGACGGCATCGGTCTTGCCTCGCTTGCGGCGCATGGCGCGGTCGGGCTGATTGACCTCGACGACCTGGACGTTCTCCCGGCTCAGGAAGCGTGCCAGGGCCGCCCCGTAGGAGCCGGTACATTCCACACCGGCTCGGTGCAGGGTGCCGAAAGAGCATGCCCAGAACAGGAGTTGGCGGTATCCGAAGGCGGTGGCCGGGAACTTCTGGTGGGCCAGGAGCACCCCGAGCACGGTGATCACGGCGGCAACGTGTACGTCCTTGTGGGTGTCCACCCCCAGGATCATGTCCTCTGCCGGCGGTTCTTCCGGCTGTGCGGGCAGATTCGGCTGGGGCATGCTGATGATGGTCACGCGGCTCCTCGATCGGCACGGGGCTGTGGCCGACGTCGAACCGGTGCGCGGTCAGAACTGTGACGGTGCCTTGTGCGGCAAGGCCCCTATCGAGACACGCCCGCCGGTCCGGCGGCAGCAGACACCGCCCGGGATCCAGGGCCGACAGATCCTCAACAAGGCAACCTGGGCCAGTTGTCCCACGGGTCAGACCCTGGCCCCGGGCAGCACCCCATGAGTCTCACAGTTGTCCCACACGAGCACGATCGGACCGCCGAGCTGCTGGTGGGCGACCTGGATAAGGTCGCGGTAGTCGGTCCAGGCGAACGACTTGCGTCCATTGGGGCGGGCATCCGGACGGGGCCGGTAGAGCAGCCGAGAAGACTGCCCTGGCTTGTAGCAGGCGAGGGCGGCGACCGACAGGCGCCGGCGGGAGCGGCCGCGGACCCGCACAATGGGGGTGTGACCCCGCCGGGACCATGTGCGGGAGATGGGCGGCGTCATCGAGAATCCGGCCTCGTCCTCGAACACGAGCCAGGCGCCGAGCGCCACCGCGGTCCTTCCACCTGGGCCAGGTCTCCTTCACCCAACCGGCCACCAGGTTCTCGTCGCGCTCCAGGGCCCGGCGGGTGGGGACCTGGCAGGTCCAGCCGTACCGCTTGAGCAGGGCGGCCACCCCTTGCACGGTGTAGCCCTTGTGGAACCGGTGTCCAATCAGCGTCTTGTTCCGCGGCAGGGTCCAGGTCTGGTCTGGCCAGCCGTGTGCCACCGGCCCCCTGGCCGGCTCACGCTCGAGCACGGTGAACAGCTCGTCGCCGAGCAGCGGCAGCGACGCCGGGCCCTTCGAGGCCAGGGCTCCCGGCCCGTCCTGCGACCAGGCTTTTCGCCAACGCTGTACTGACCGGAGGCTGACCCTCAGGTCGTGGGCGATGACCGTGTTCTCATGGCCCTGCCTGAACCGCTCGGCCGCTTCCATCCGCAACTTCTCACGGAAGACCCGCCCTTCATCGGTCAGCCCACCCCCTTGCGCATACCTCATGTAGTCGGCATACCGCAGGGATCACCAGACGTCGGCCTCTGCGACACCACGCTTTGAAGGTCAGTAAGCGCTCCGGCGCAACTGCGCCAGCATGGCTTGCTAACGGGCCGCCAGTTTCAGGCGCCAGGCCGTTGCCCATGGATGTATGCAGATCAACTGCTCGCCACGCACAGTCGCCGGTAAGCTACAAGCTCATGCACCGTGCAGGGCGGATCGGAGGGTGGGGTATGCCTGGTTCAGGTCAGGAAATGCTCAGAATCATGCACGAGGTGGATGCAGCGTTAAGAAATGGCCGCTCAGGCGACGATGAGAACGCACGAACTGGCCTACCGGAACTCTCAACGATTGACGGAATCGCCGTAGACCCCTTCAGCAGCCAGGACGTCTTGGAAAGGCTGGTGCGCCGTGCATATCGCGATTAACGCCGAGTGCCGTCGGGGATTGCGCATTATTGAGGAAATTCCCAACATTCCACTGTGTCGCCTCGCCGGATACAACGGAATAGGAAAAAGTAACGCGATCAAGCTTCTCCAGCTATGCACGGGAAGTCAACCTTTCTCTGGAGACACGCCAGCTTGGCAGAGCTTTCGCAGCCAGCTAGTACGTGCCCAAATTAAGGTAACGGGCCTAAGAGGCGCAGACGAGATCACGTGGCAGCTTTCACCGAAGTCTTGGCCCGCATCACCGGAGCCACTGGGGGACCTTGTAGGGAGCATTCAGATTGATGGCCGGAGCGCTCGACCCCGCGACCTCTCCGCGCTCCTAAGCGTCTATCACGTCATCGCCGCAGAAACTCCTGCTACCGTTCTTGCCGATCGAGTGCGCACAGCCCATATGGAAGTTGCCGATTGGCTGAATGAGCCAGGCAATGGCCGAATCGCCGACCTCGACTTGATTCTCGCAGAAATCCAAAACAGGATCAACGTATGCGATCCAGACGATTTTAAACGCAACGCCGCTGCAGCCTCTGAGGCACAGATAGTAGCGCACGACGTTACATCTAAAGTAGAGGAAGGTCGCCGACGTCTCTCCCTTATGGATAAGGCTATCGACGTTGCCGAGAAACTAGAGCGTGTGCGAGGTCGCGGCCCTGAGATGGATGCGAAAATAAAGGAACTGCAGGCCAGGCTCGAATCGATTGACCTACAGCGCCAGAAGCTTGACGAGAAGGTCACAAAAGCAAGCGCACGGCAGCACAGTGACGAAGAGGCGAAACGGAAATTCAACAACGCCCAAAAGCACCTGATCCGTCAGGAAAAGGCACTCCGTGAGTGCAGAAGTTTACTCCAGCGCCGCGCTGCAGACGTTGGCGTCGCTCCTAAGCGAGACGCACTCACAGCTCAGCGATCGACGCTTGGCCGACGCCTCAAAGAACTACAAACACAGCTTCCCCAAGTCAATGCCACCCCCATGCTGGTGGAGCTTCTGACCCACCTGACGTGGAAGCTGGAAGAGGCAGAACAGCAAGACCTGGGTAACGCTGTTCTCATCGAATCTAGCAGTGAACATGGCGAGTGGACCGTCGCCCGGTTCAAGGCCGCATGTGAACATCAAATCTCGATGCTCTCCGACCGAGCGCCTTCTAAAGATGCAGAGGCTCTAGAAGCACACATCGAAGAGACGCGGGCTGACCTCGATGCAGTCGCACAAGCGTTGGAGCAAATCGAGACGTACGAATCTGTCGAGCAAAACTTCGTTAAGGCCCAAGAACGACTCCGTAAGGCCACGAGTGAGCTCCCAGCGTCAACTGCACAGACCCTCGATGAGCTGATGGCTCTCCGCAATGAGCTGGATCAGCAGAGCCGTGCCGTGCAAAACGAGTACGCAAACCTAAGTCATGCCAAGGACATGCTCGGCGGGGGAATGACTGAAGACGCTCTCTCAGCTGAGCTATTCCGACTCTGCCGCGAGGCAGAGGTACCGGTGGTAAGGGTTCGCGGACGTCGGGATCGGCAGCGGGTTGAGCTAGAGGAAATCGAGCGCCGCGAAATCACGGCCACCCATACAGCGGACAACGCGCGGCGCGGGCTGGAAAAGCAAACCGCGGACATTTCAAAGGTACTCGAATATCTTTCCCAGGAAGCGAGCCTGGCGTGGCTGCGCAAGGCTGTGCCGGGTGGGATTGAATCTATCCGAGACGCCGATCCTATCGAGCAGGCAGAATCGCTTCAAGATTTGGCTGTGCGCCTCGAGTCTGTACGCGACTCACTTCGAGAGGCCCAGACAACCGTCCAGGGAATCGGGTCAGCCTTGGGTGACCTGTCAAACAACTTGCGTCGACCGACGGATGAGACACCTCGGGATAACCTTGCCAATTCCGCAGCTCGTTTGTGGCTAGCGGGGGAAGTACGGCAGTGGTTTGACACTGAACTCGTTCGCCGAGCCTTGTTCGACGGAGGTTCCGACATTTCTCTCAACCCCCGCAACATGACCGTTTCATGGAACGTAGACGGCGAACTCCACGAGCGGCCGCTTTCAGCCTTTTCGAGCGGACAGCAGGCCTTCGCGTACACGCAAGCCCAAGTTGCAAACCTTGATCGCGAGGAGGTTCCTGCCCAGAACCGCCTGATTGCCCTGGATGAGTTTGGCTCCTTCCTGGACAGCGACCGCATGCAAGACTTGGCGAGCTACCTGTCGAATCGGCAGACGACCGCTCCACAAGATCAAGTCCTTGTCATCCTACCGCTCGAAGCTCCACCCGGTCAGGCATCAGAGGGGCACACCGATCCGAGAATTGATTCTCTGGAGCGGCGAGGATACTTCGCGGAGGCGTTCAAGCCGTGAAGGATAAGGGCAGCTCCGTCACTAAGGGCAGGGACATTTTCGGGGTGCCGGTCGTTCTCAGTGGGGAAGAAATAACGAGCCTTATCCGAGACCTGACTGTGCTATGGAAGACGACGTATGGAAAGTCTCCCAAAGACCTTGAGGCCGACCTACAGCAATGTCGCAGGTTCTTTGACCCATTGGCGAGAGGTCATACGCTTCGCGAGCGCCTATCGACACTTCAGCCGGCCCCGCGCGATTTACGCAGAAGCACCATGCTGCAGCGGGAGCCGCTAGTAGTTGACGCGGGCGACGGTGTGATGATTGTAGGCATCGAAGCGCGTCTATTGCTCGAACTACTGGAGCAAGAAGACGTTAGCGACGATCACGTTGTTCTTTCCGCAGCTCAGGTCGCTGCGGCTGAGCGGCGCGCCTTAGAAATCTACCGTGGATGGTCACTCAGCAGACTCGATCAGGTCATCGCCCTCAGGAGTGGACAAGGGCGTGAGGTCATGCAAGCCATCTCTGTCGGGCTCGTCCTCGCTCTTCTAGTAAATCGTTCAGACACCCCTGAGCGAGCTGTAGTGCGCTGGGACCACACGACACCGGACGGTCGCAAGGTAGACGTTGCACTGCACGCGGGGGCTGAAAGATTCGCCGAAGTGATCTCCGGAGGCCGCGGAAGTCGCTCAAGAGGAGAGCAGAGACTAAAGGGCGGATATGCCATCAGCGAGGCGCGCAGGAGACTGGCACATAGGCTGGCTGTGGTCCCTGATAGAGGTAGTGGCGGGGAACTGCTTTTCGTGCCACAGGAGCATCGCGGCGAAGTAATTTCTTTCCTCGGCCGAGACCTGGCACGTCGCTCTAGCCTCAGCGATGACACTCTTAGAGTGGGCTTGGATCAGCTAGTTCTTGCCTTCCGAGCCGCTGCTGGCAGCCTCGCCAACCGAGCCATGGTTTTTGAACGACCAGCCGACACGCGTTCACTCAAGCATGAACTACTTGCGTCGTTTCAACAGGCGCGCAGCGCCTAAAATGATTGAGTTCTAAGCGGCGCACCGAGTGCCGTGGCACTCGGTGCACCGACGTTACCGGCGACGCAGAAGCAGTAGTCTTTCACTTAGCTGCACATCGTGTCGCGTGGTGTTCGTAGCCCATCTCTGACCGCGAAGCCGCAGCGTAACATCTTTTTCGACAGTGAAGTTCAGACGCTCGGCTATTTCGCCAATCAATGCAGGAGTGTCAATATAGACACCATAGGGTGCACTATCTCCGATCAGCCACGCAGTTGGCGCACCCGACATGAGCGTCCCGGAAAGATTCTCCAGAACCAGAGCAATGGCCTGGAAGTAATCTGGGACCACTCGGTCGTATTCTTTGCCTCGCTTGCGGCTTGTTCGCTCCGCCTCTAGGCGGCTCGTTATATCCAGGATTCGATTTCCCGTCGCCCCAAAGCGATCAAGAAAATTCTCAGCTTTTCGCGCTGAGCCTACACTACTCTGCTGAGTCGTTGCGGTCAGCATGTCAGATCTCACTGCGGAGCACATTTCTGCCCACGTCGCAGCGACTCCCCAGAAGTAGAGTTCCAGGCGCGTCGCGTCAGCGTAATCGAAATTATTTAGATAGGGTGGCGAAGAAATGCACCCATGGGCGGCCCCCGGTTCTGCCGAGGCCCAAGCCGCTGGGTTTCGAGCATCCCCCGTGGCTACGAAGGCTCGCCCGTCTAGCGTTTCTGCCAAATAGAGGTCTTCCGCCATCCAGGTGACACGTTGGATAAACCGAGGAACTGGATCGATAAATCTTGGTTTTCTTTCGGATCCAGGGCGCTGATAAGGCCATCCAACCTTAGCGGATGCAACGTCGCGCAGTGTTCCCAATAGAGCCCACTTGGCGTAAACCGCGCAAGGATGGGGATACTCCTCTTTAATCACTTCGCGGAGAGCCATTAGGATTCCCAAGGTCTGAACGGTGAAGCAACGTCGGACTAGGTCCGGTTCATCCTCCACCTTCAGATTGCCAGCGCCTGCCCGCGCCGAAGCTGAGGCAGCGAGCTGGCGAGCAAACGCCATGAACTCCGCTGCTGGGACCGGTGACTGCGCTAGCTTCAGGCTGGCCAGCTCCGCGATTTCAGGGTGGGCCTCAACTCCGAAGAACGAGTGGCCAGCTGTCAACGCTGCCGTCCCAGTCACCCCCGAGCCGGTGAAGGGGTCAACGATGAGGCTTGACGGCTGGATGTCCAGCTGGCTCAACAGCATCGCTACGTAGTCTGACGCGAAGCCAGCGGGGTATCTGAACCACCGATCAAACGGCTTGTTGTTGCTGGTGCCGTGGCTGCGCCCTCGGCCAGATGCGGGGCCGACCAGCGGCAGCGCAAGCTGCAAGCTTGATGTGGATGTCTTGGAAGACCCCGAAGGATCCTGATCTTCGCTCAGCATGACTCCATTGCACCACGGCGTAGGCCCCGAACGCCACGGCGCTCAGATATCAACTCATGATGGTACTCAAGACGACGCTCCGTGGCCGCCAACCCGGCTCTTTGTAGTAGCTGATGAGGTCCTGGCTGCGTCCCAAGATCGGCGCGATGACGCTGTCAGCTGGCTGTTCCAGGTCCGCAAGCCACTCGAGCGTACGTCGGCGTTGCTCTGGGTAGTTCCAGTGCGCGTCTGCAGCAAAGAAGGCGCCTGCTATGTCCTGCGCTGGTCCAAGTTGTTCTGATTCGAGTAGAGTGCGAAGGATGGTGTGCGCGAAGGCAAGAGGCATCCCCACGTGCTGCTCATCGCGGTCTTCCCAGTCACTCTCGACAAGGTGTCTCGCCATGCGAGCCGCCAACTCCGCGGCCTGCTCCGGTGCCGACGCGACGCAGCCGCGCAACTTCTGAGTTGGCACCAGAGCAAGGCAGTCGAAGTACAAACCAGGACTCTCTTGATGCGCAGCCGCCAGAGCTAACAAGGCCGCCAGATTGGCCTCGTTGCCTTCGATGATTCCAGTAATGAGGCGTTCTGCCTTTTCTTCGACCGGCTCGCTTCGGGCCGCCAAGACGTCTGGCACCAAAGCGCTGAGCTCCGCCATCGTCTGGGTGCGCTGCTGAACATCCTGCTGAGTAGTTGCCCGCACGAATGGACGCCAATGCAGCATCTCACCATCAGGCATCAGTGGTACGCCAGTTACAGGGTATTCCTTTCGCAGAAACCAGGCCGCTACTCTTCCGAGACTATAGACGTCAACTGCCGGCGTGGCCTCTGCAGTCCTATTTCTAGCGTTATTTGTGGCAAGCTCCGGGGCGTCGAAGCCCGGCGTACCGATGCCCTGCCCAGTCTTAGTTAGGGCCCGTGACATCGCATCTGCCGGGAGTACCATGCCCCAGTCCGCCACGACCCAGCGGTAGGGTGCATCCTCGCTGTCTTGCAGCGCAAGGATATTGTGGGGGGAGATATCTCGATGGATCAAACTTTGCCCGTGCGCAACCGACAGTGCGCTAGCCACGTTAAGCAGGATCGAAGCCAAATCTTCTTCGTCGAGTTCTTCTCTTAGCGTGGCCAAAGTACCAATTGCCAACGGCATCGTGTACCAAGTTGATCCGGGGTCGTGATCCCGGATTGGCATGATGTTCGGGTGCGCTAGCTGCCTCTGGGCTTCGATCTCCCGTTTAATACGATCGCGTGCATCTTGCCGCCTGTGAGCACGCTTCAACGCAACAACGATGCCAGTTCCCTTATGAGTTGCCTGGAAGACGTCGGCATAGCTTCCGCGGCCGAGAGTTTTGGCCTGCAAGCGGTAGTCTTCTTGCGTTGGCCTGCTTAGTAGCTGGTCTCGTAAGCCCCCATGCGGTTGACCTTTTGGCGTCCTAACACTATTGGGAAGTCGGGGCCGGTCGTCAGAGTCTGTGACTGAGTCGTTCACTAGCGCAGGTCTCCCGGGGTAGGCGGGCGCCGAGAGAGGACCGGTGGGGCCGTTGACGGCGTCCAGCAACGCCGCGACAGCGGCCTTCTCGTCCAATCCGTGCAGGTCCTTCCGGATGATTCCCGCCAGAGTGGCAGGGATGTCGGTGCCGGTGAGGGGCTCGATCGTCACCGGGATCAAGCGCTCGCGGCGCGCGACGACGGAGGTCCACTCCTCGTGAGTCCACCGCTCGCGGTTGAAGTAGCTGTTGGAAAACAACGCCACCACCGCAGTGGCCCGCCGTAGGGCATCGTTCATCCTCACAACGAAGTCGTCACCGGTGCGCCAGTCCCACACGTCTAGTTCCACTTGGTGGCCAGCCTCACGCAGCTGCCAGGCAACCCACTCCGCCCAAGCTCGGTCCTGCCCGGCGTAGCTGACGAAGACCGACTCGGAGATCTCACCCATTCCTGCCCCATCCCCCTTACGGCCGACTCGGCACCGCACCGCGTCCATGATCCTGCGTATACGGTGACGGCAGGATCCAAATCCTCCAGATCGCAGCAGTGTAGGTAAGGGGGCACACGATGGTTCGGGTACCGAAGAGCGTAGAGGTCAAGCTCAACCTGCGTGTACTGGAGATCTCCGGCACATGGGAGCCGAACGACACGGAGCGACGAGCGGCCTGGGAACTGTATGTGGAGCTCGTGACCCGGGTGTCGGTTGTACCGCTGCGTACCGACGAGGGCCTGCTGCGGGAGGCCTTGAGCAGCCTGTACTCCCTGTTCACCACGACCCGCGAGGTTTTGCGCAAGTACGGCCCGGAAGTGGCCGAGCCCAAGAACGACGGCCAGTACAACTTCGGCTTCCTGGCAGTGGCCATGCTCAACTACGGCCTCCGCCCCCTGTTGGCCAGCTGGCACCCTGCCCTGGAGGACTGGGAAACCTGCCGCCCCGCTGACCGCTCCAGGCGCGACCACGAAGAGGTGTGGCCCCAGGCTGGCAATGCGCGGGCGGCCCTGCGCGACGCCCGTGGTGTTCTAACCGCTTATGCCGACCTGCTCGCCACCGCCTGCGGCGTCCCCAACCTCCTCGGAGCCATCCCTGCCGCGGGCGAATAGGCGCACCAGCCCCGCAGGGCGACTGCAAGGTGGGTGATTTTGAACTGGCGCTGTTCAACTGAGTTCGAGGAGCACTGCGGCCGCATGAAGGGCGGACAGGCACTCCGCTCAGCGCAGTGTCGATGCTGGTGCGTCCGAGCGGCCCGGAGGCATCAGACGCGTCCAAGGAGAAGGTCTCCGTAGCGGCGGCCAGCACGCGACGCAGACGGCCGTCATGGACTATTTGTGGGTGAGAAAGCTTGTCTCGGCAGCCGAGAAGCCCGTGAGCTTGTCATATGGCCTAGACGCGCAGGCCCTCCGGAGCCATGTGCGCAGGTTCGAATCCTGCCGGGGGCACTCGCCGACAGCCAGTAAGAATCTTGGTCTGGCTTGGGCGGATGCCGACATGAGGGAGCGGGAGTCAGATTTACTGACTCCCGCTTTTTCTCGTTCCCCCTGCGCGATCACACTGGCAGCCACGGCTTCGGGTGTCCGCACCCGGCGCGTCCGGGACCGTCACTCTCAACGGCCACCTCTCGAAGGCGAGGATCGAAGGCAGGATGAGTGGCGTGAGTGGCCCTACCGGTAAGTACTCAATCACTATGCCCCCCGGCATCGCCGAAGCCGCCAAGGCGTGCAGCGGGCGTTCGGGCCTGTCTGCCTATGTCGCCGCCGCCGTCGCGCGCCAGATCGAGCGGGACAATCTCAACGAGCTCATCCAGGTCGGCGAGGCCGAGCACGGGCCCATCACCGACGAAGAGGTCCAGGCTCTGCGAGATCAGCTCCAACAGGCCCGTCACCAGCAAGCGCAGGGCGGGGCGAGCGGCGCGTGACCCGTCCCTCCCCCGCCAACCCCGTCGGCACCCTGGCCCTCGACAGTGAAGGGCTGGCCACGGCCGTCCTTCGCAACCGCACCGTCACCGGCTGCTCGGCCTCGCTCGCGCCAACGACCTGCGGGTGATCACTTCCGCGGCCACCCTTGTGGACGTGGTCCACCCCCGGATCAACCGTCCGCCCCTGGAGTGGACGCTTTCCCGCCTCGTCATCGAACCGGTCACCGAGGCCATTGCCCGCCACGCCGCCGCTCTCCTCGCCGGCGCCGGCCTGCACGGCCATAAGTACGCCATCGACGCCATGTTCGGCGCCACCACCCTCGCCGCCCCCGGCCCAACGGCAGTTCTCACCTCGGATCCCGAGGATCTAACCGCCCTGTGCGGCTCTCGCATCACCGTCATCAAGGTGTGATCACAGTCCCCAGTCGGGCTGGCGGTTTGTGGTGGAACGGGGGTGGCGGGGTATGGCGTCGTAGGGGGAGGGGGCCGAGGCTGCTTCGTTTATGTGCGCCCGTGGTCAATGACGTCGGGTGAGGGGCTGGGAAGACTGTTGCGCGGTGGCGAGCTCGGGGGCGCCAAGGGTTGTTGTGCCTCGGGGTGTTCCTTTGTGACCGTGTGTGGTCTTTCTTCGGCCGTCCGTGCATTCACATCATGTCGATCCTGTGCATCTTTGCCGTCGGCGCCATGGAAGCCGGACCAGGCGGGCCATCTTGCCCGGTGGTGCCTTCGAATGCCGTGATAGCACGGGGTGATCACTTTCGAGGAAGGTGATCACTTTCGAAGGAGGGGACGACCTCGTGGGCATCTTCAGCCGTCGCCAGACCGGCGCCACCGCCACCGTCGAGCCGCCGTCGGCCGGCGGTGTCGCGCTCGACTCCGCGTTGCGGGAGCTGACGGGGCAGTGGACCATCGACCGGCCGCACAGCCGTGTCGGGTTCTCCGTGCGGCACGCGATGGTCACCACCGTCCGGGGTGCCTTCGCCGATTACGACAGCACGCTGTACTTCGACGGCGACCGGCCCTCCGAGTCGCGCGCCGAGATCGTCATCCGGGTCGGGAGCGTCGACACCGGTGTGGAGCAGCGGGACGCGCATCTCGTCGGCGCCGACTTCTTCGACGCGCGGCGCTATCCGGAGATGGTGTTCCGCAGCACCTCCACCGTCCATGAGGGCGGGGAGAGCTTCCGCATGTACGGGGATCTGACCATCCGGGACGTCACCCGCCCCGTCGACCTGCAACTCGACTATCTGGGGTCGGTCGTGGACCCCTTCGGCTTCGAGCGCGTCGGCTTCGACGGCACCACCACCATCGACCGCACCGAGTGGGGCCTCGTCTACAACCGGCGGCTCGCGGCGGGTGGCACGATGGTGAGCGAGAAAGTTCGGCTGCAGTTCGACATCTCCGCCATCCGGTTCACCGGGTAGGTCCGGTGCAGTCCCGGTCCGGTGCAGTCCCGGTCCGGTGCGGTCCCGGTCCGGTCCGGTTCGCTGGGTGGGTCCCCGTTCACGGGTAGGCGCTTCCGTTTCGTAGGTGTGGCAGTGCGATGCTGGCGGGCGTTGTACGCGGAACACCGTGAACACCAGGAACACCGCCGCCGTACGCGGCATGCGAAAGGAGGGCGCGCTCGTGGGCGACTGGATACGTTGCTTCCACCCCGCACCCCACGCCGGGACCCGTCTGCTCTTTTTCCCGCACGCGGGCGGCTCCGCCAGCGCCTACCACCCGCTGTCGGCCGCCGTCAGCGGGGTCGTCGACCCGTTGGTCGTGCAGTATCCGGGGCGGCAGGAGCGGTTCGGTGAGCCGTTCGCCGAGCGGGCCGATGACGTCGTGGACGCCGTGCTCGCCGCGCTCCCCCGGTGGGACGACGGGGCGCCGACGGCGCTGTTCGGGCACAGCATGGGCGCGGTCCTCGCGTTCGAGACCGCGCGACGCATGACCGCGGCGGGGCATCCGCCCGCGGCTCTGTTCGTCTCCGGGCGGCAGGCCCCCTCGCTGCCCTGGCGGCCCGCGGCGGTGGTGCGGCCGGTGGCCGAGATGTCCGACGACGAGCTCGTGGCGGAGATGCGGAAGCTCTCCGGCACCGCGAACGAACTGCTGACCTCCCCCGATCTGCTGCCGATCATCCTGCCGCCGGTGCGCGCCGACTACCGCCTCCTGGACAACCACGTCCACCGCAGCGGCCCCCCGCTCGACTGCCCGGTCGTCGCCCTGACCGGCGACGCCGATCCCCGCGTCACGGTCGAGAGCGTGCGGGCCTGGGAGAGCGAGACGCGCGGCGACTTCTCCTGCCACGTGCTGGACGGGGGCCACTTCTTCCTCGACCCGCATCGGGCGTACGTCACCGAAGTCATCGCCTCCACTTTGGTGGGGCGGCGCGCGTCGACCCGGTGACGTCGCGCCGTCACTCCGCCTCGAACTCCGCGAGGAGCGCGTCCAGCGAGTCCTCCGCCTCGTCCGGCTCCTTCGCCTCGGCGATGCGGTCGGCCAGTTCCTGGAGGGTCAGCTCCTCCAGGAACAGGGTGATGGGTACCTCGATGCCGAAGTCGTCCCGGAGCCTGCCCACCAGGTGGACGGCGGTCAGCGAGTCGCCGCCCGCCGCGAAGTAGGTGGTCTCCGGGGCGACCTCCTCTTCCAGACCGAGGGCCTCGGAGAGGAGGTCGGAGATGGCCTTCGTCTCGGCCGGTTCAGCCGGTTCAGCCGGTTCAGCAGGTTCAGCCGGCTTGGTTTTCGCGGTTGTCTCCGTCGGCGTCTGGTCCGTTGGCTGGCGCGGCAGCGTCAGTGCTCCGTAGTTCTCCCCCGCGAACGGGTACGTCGGCAGGCTCACCCTGCGTCCCCCGCCCGCCTCCTCCGGCCAGATGACCGTGCCGCCCTTCAGCCACACTTCGCCGAGCTCGCGCAGCCCGTCGGTGTCCGGCTCCCCCTCCGTGTCGTTCGGCGGGCGGCCCTCCGCGAGCGCCGTCAGCCGCTCGGCGGCTTCCGCCGGGTTCGAGGCCAGGACGTACGCGCGTACGTCCATGGGGGTGCGGCCGGTCCGCAGGGTGTGCGCCACGTCCGCGAGGGACGGGGCGCCGGGGGCGCGGAGTGCGGTGGCCAAGGTGCCCGCGAGCGTCGTGAGGGCCGACTCCGTGCGGGCGGAGAGGGGCAGGATCTGCGTGCGGGGGCCGGGCTGAGTGGTGGCGTCCGGGGGTGCGGGGCGCCCCGGGGGCGTGGGGTGTTCCGGGGCCTGTTCCACGACGACGTGGACGTTCGTGCCGCCGATGCCGAGCGAGCTCACTCCCGCGCGCCGCTGGCCCTCGGCGGGGCGCGGCCACGGGGTGGGGCGGTCCACGACGTGGAACGGGGTGGTGTCCAGGCGTAGTTCGGGGTGAGGGCGGGTGATGTTGACGGTGGGTGCCAGCGTGGCGTGCTCCAGCATGAGCACGACCTTGATGAGTGAGGCCACGCCCGCCGCCGCGTCCAGGTGGCCGATGTTGGACTTCACCGAGCCGATGCCGATGTCGATGCCGATACCCATACCGGCGCCGGGCCCGGGGCTCGGCTTCTCCTGACTCGCGAACGCCTCCGTCGCCGCCGCCAGCTCGATGCGGTCGCCCAGTTCCGTCGCCGTTCCGTGGGTCTCCACGTACTGGGCCGCGTTCGGTCGCAGGCCCGCCGCCGACCAGGCCTCGACGACCGCCGCCGTCTGCTGCTCGACTCCGGGGGCGGTGAAGCCGACCTTCGTGGCGCCGTCGTTGGTCAGCGCGGTGCCGCGTACGACCGCGCGGATCGGGTCGCCGTCCGCTAGGGCGTCGGAGAGGCGGCGCAGCACGACGATGCCCGCACCGCTGCCCGGCACGGTGCCGCCAGCCCGTTCGTCGAAGGGGCGGCAGCGGCCATCGGCCGAGAAGATGCCGCCCGCGTAGTGGACGTAACCCTGTCTGCGTACGGTGTCGACGCTCACGCCGCCCGCGAGCGCGGTGTCGCACTCGCCGAGGAGCAGTGCCTGGGCGGCGAGGTGCACCGCCGTCAGTGAGGTCGAGCACGCCGTCTGGACGGTCAGGCTCGGTCCTTCGAGGCCGAGGCGGTAGGAGATCCAGGGGGCGAGGAACTCGCGGTCGGTGAGGATGCGGATCTGCATCGCGCCGATCGAGGCGGCCAGGCGGCGGTCGGTGTGGGCGGCGAGCATGTGCTCGGTGGGGCTGCCGCCGACGTACACGCCGGTGCGGTCCCGTGCGGCGAGCGGGTCGCGGCCGGCGTCCTCCAGGGCGGCCCAGGCGGTCTCCAGGAGCAGCCGGTGCTGGGGGTCGAGCGCGGCGGCCTCGGTGCGGTTGAAGCCGAAGAGTTCGGCGTCGAAGCGGTCGGCCTCGGCGAGGTGGCCCTTGGCCGGTACGTGGTTCGGGTCGCGCAGCTCGGCCGGGTCCGCGCCGTCGGCCAGCAGCTCCTCCTCGGTGAAGTCGACGATGGAGCAGACGCCGTCACGGAGGTTCGCCCAGTAGGTGGCGAGGTCGGGGGCGCCGGGGAAGCGTCCGCTCATCCCGACGATCGCGATGGCCGAGTCGAGGTCGCCCGCAGGGCTGGGACCGTTTTCGGGGACGGATGCGCGGTCCCAGGGTGCTGGCTCGGTCATCGTGACGTGCCCTTTCTGGAGCGGAGCCGTTGTGCGGCGGCGTTCTGGCGTGCGCGGCGGTCGCTTCCACGGCGCTCGGCGGGGGTGGTGGGGGTGGTGGGGGTGGTGGCCTCGTCCAGGTGTGCCGCGATCGAGGCGACCGTGGGGTGGCGGAACAGGTCGACCAGCGTCAGGTTCTCCGCCGTTTCCGTTTCCGTCTCCGTCTCCGTCTCCGTCTCCGTCTGCGTTTGCGTTTCGGTCTTGGTCTCCGTCGCGGTCTCTGTCTCCCGGAGTGCTTCGAGGACGGCCAGCAGGCGTACCGAATTGCCGCCGAGGTCGAAGAAGTTGTCGTGGACGCCGACCCGGTCCAGGGTCAGTACGCGGGCCCACACCTCCGCCACGCGCCGCTCGGTGGGGGTGCGCGCCTCGGCGTACGTACGGGTCGACTCCCGCCGCTCCGTGGGCGGTTCGGGCAGGCGGGCCCGGTCGATCTTGCCCGAGCGGTTGAGCGGCAGCTCGTCGAGGTGGACGTAGACCTCCGGCAGCATGTAGCCGGGCAGGCGTGCGGCGAGGTGGGCGCGGAGGGAGTCGTCCGAGGGCATCGCGCCGTCCCGGTGGACCACGTACGCGACGAGGCGCTGCTCGGGCCCGCTCCCCCGCACGGCGGCCGCGGCGACCGCGACGTCCGGGGAGCCCGCCAGCAGCGCCTCGATCTCGCCGAGTTCGATGCGGATGCCGCGCAGCTTGACCTGGGAGTCGGAGCGGCCGAGGTAGTGGAGGCGCCCCCGGGCGTCGGTGCGGGCGAGGTCGCCGGTGCGGTACATGCGGGAGCCCGGCGGGCCGTACGGGTCGGCGACGAAGCGTTCGGCGGTCAGGCCGGGGCGGCCGATGTAGCCGCGGGCGAGCGAGGCGCCCGCGATGTAGACCTCGCCGGTCACGCCGGTCGGCACGGTCCGCAGCCGGGCGTCGAGGACGTGTACGCGTGCGCCGGGCACCGGGCGGCCGATCACCACGGGTTCGCCGGGGGTGAGGTCGGCGGTGGTGGCGTAGACGGTGGCCTCGCTCGGCCCGTACGCGTTGACGATCCGGCGGCCCGGCTCGCTGAGCCGGTCGACGAGTTCGGCGGGGCAGGCCTCGCCGCCGACGGCGAGCGTACGCAGCTCCGGCAGGCGGCCCGTCACGTCGGGCAGCAGCATCGCGGCGGACGGCGGCAGGAACACGTACGTGATGCGGGAGTCCCGCAGCCGGGCGTACAGCGCGTCGCCGAGCCGTTCGTCGTCCCGCGCGATGTGCAGCTCGGCGCCCGCGACCCAGGGGAAGAAGAGGTCGGAGACGGCCACGTCGAAGCCGAACGACACGAACTGCAGCACGCGGTCGCCGGCGGTGACGGGGAACTCGGGCCGCACGCCCACGGCCAGGTTGAGCAGCGCGCGGTGCTCGACGGCCACGCCCTTCGGGACGCCCGTGGAGCCGGAGGTGAACAGGACGTAGGCGAGGTCCTGCGGGGACGGCCGGTCGCCCGGTGGCTCAAGTGGCGGCGCGGGTGTGCCGGGTTCGTCCGCGCGCACGCACGGGACGGTCAGGGCCGCCCCCTTGGCCGCGGTCTCCGCCGCCGTCACGAGCAGGCCCGTGCCCGACGCCTCGACCATGTGCGCGAGGCGCGCGTGCGGATGGGCCTGGTCCAGGGGTACGTACGCGCCGCCCGCGCGGAGCACGGCGAGGGCCGCGATGCCCATCTCGGGCGAGCGGGGCAGCAGCAGGCCGACCCGGAAGCCGGGCCGCACCCCTGCGGCGCGCAGCCGGGCCGCCAACGCGTCGGCTGCGGCGAGGAGTTCGCGGTAGGTGAGCCGGACGTCGCCGCAGACGAGGGCGGTGGCGTCGGGGCGGGCCGCGGCGACGTCCGCGATCAGGTCGGGGACCAGGCGGTCGGTGGGCGCGGCCTCGGCGGTGCGGTCGGCGGCGGCGAGGACGCGGGCGCGTTCGTCGGCCGGGACGGGGTCGAGGGTGGAGAGCGGCACGTCGGGGCGGGCGAGGGCCGCGTCGAGGAAGGTCTCGAAGTTACGGACCCAGCCGCGCACGGTGGCAGCCTCGAAGAGGTCGCTGCGGTAGATGAACTGGGCGGCGAGGTCGCCGGTGGCCGCGTCGACTGTGGCCGCGTTGCCGGTGGCCGCGTTGCCGGTGGCCGCGTCGTCGGCGGCCGCATGCTTGGTGCCGCTCCACCGCTCCACGTGCAGGTGGAAGTCGAACTTGGCGGTGGGGAGGGCCAGTTCCACGCGCTCCACGTGGGCTCCCGCGAGCGCGAGGGAGAGGTCGGTGTCGTCGTCGTAGGCGAAGACCAGCTGCACCACCGGGTCGTGGCTGGTCTCGCGAGCCGGGGCCAGCGCGTCCACGACGGACTCGAACGGGGCGTCCTGGTGGGGCTGGCCGGCGAGCAGCTCGGACCGGACGCGCCCGATCAGCTCGGTGTACGACGGGTCGCCCGTGAGGTCGACGCGGAGCGCCAGGGTGTTGGTCAGCATGCCGACCATCTCCTGGAGCTCGGGCCTGTCGCGCCCGGACACCGGATAACCGATGACCAGGTCGTCGCGGCCGCTGAGCCGTCCGAGGAACGCGGCGTACGCGGCGAACAGCGCCATGAAGGGGGTGGCGCCCCGGGTCCGGGCGGTCTCCGTGAGGCGGGTGCGGACCCCGCCGCCCAGCAGGAACCGCTCACTGCCGCCCGCCGCCGAGCGCACGGCGGGGCGCGGCCGGTCCAGGGGCGGCGAGACGACCTCGGGCGCGCCGCGCAGCCGGCCGGCCCAGTGGGCGACGGCTTCGGCGTAGGCGCCTTCGGTCTGGCGTTCGCGCTGCCAGACGGCGAAGTCCGGGTACTGGAGGGGTGGTTCGGAGGCGGTCGCGGTCTGGGCCACGCCCCCTCTGGACTCGGCCTCGTACCCGGCGGACAGGTCGCTGGACTCGGCCTCGTACCCGGCGGACAGGTCGCGCAGGATGACGCCGAGGGACCAGCCGTCGCAGATCAGGTGGTGGGCGACGAGCAGGACGCGGTGGCTGCCGCCGTCGACGGCGTACACCGTGCACCGCAGCAGCGGTCCGGTCGCCGGGTCGAAGGGGTGGGCGGCGTCGGACCGCAGCCGCGCGTCCGCCTCGTGCGCCCGCACGTCCTTCTCGACGGTGAGGTGCGCGCGGCCGGTGGCGGCGACGATCTGCGCCTGCGTACCGTCGGCCGCAGTGCGGAAGACGGTACGCAGGGACTCGTGCCGGGCGACCAGGGCGTCGAGCGCGCGCGTGAACGCGCCGAGGTCGAAGGGGCCGTGCACGGCGAAGGCGGCGGGGACGTTGTACTGGGCGGTGCCGGGGTTCATCCGGTCGAGGACCAGCAGGCGGCTCTGGGCGTCGGAGACGGGGAACTCGTACTCCTCGATGTCCACTGGGTCACTCTCCCTGGAGGGTGTGTTCAAGGACGGCGGCGATCCGGGCCGCCGGTTCCGCGTCGAGCACCTCGGCGTGGGCGCAGGCCAGTTCGTGCACCTCGACCGCCGCGGCGGCGCGCCGCCAGCCCGCCGCCTTCGCCTCGGTCGGGATGGCCTCGGGGTCGCGGGTGGCGGCGAAGAGGGTCACGGTGCCGTCGTACGGGGACGGGACCCAACTCCGGCCGAGCCGGACGTGGTTGGCGACCGCGCGGGTGAGGGCGGCGAGGCGGTGCTCGCCGATCCCGTCGAGCGCGGCCCCCTCCTCCCGGACGATGCGCCGCGCCTCGTCCTCCACGACGTCGGCGGCGAGCGGCGTGCGGGCGGTCTCCGGCGGCTTCGGCATGGCGTCCACCACGGCGAGCAGGCCGACCTCCTCGCCCGCGGCCCGCAGCCGTACCGCCATCTCGTGGGCGACGGGCCCGCCGAAGGACCTGCCGAGCAGGAGGTACGGGCCGTGCGGGTGGACGGCGCGGATCCGTTCCAGGTACGCGTCCGCCAATGCGGCGACGGTGTGCGGGAGTTGGCGATTCTCGTCGTCTGACAGAGCGGGGGTCTGCAGGGCGTACACCGGGCGGTCGGGGTGGAGGTGGGGCAGCAGGGCCGTGTAGGCCCAGCTCACGCCGAGCCCGGGGTGCACGCAGAACAGCGGGGTGCGGTTGCCTGCGGCGCGCAGGGCGAGGAGGGGGGCCAGGCTGTCGGCGACGTCCGGGCCGGGTTCCGGGTCGGGTTCCGGGGCGTGCTCCCGGTGGGACTCCGCTTCGGGTGCCCGGTCGGGCTTCCGGCCGGGCGTCGCGTCCCGTTCTGGTCCCTGCCCGTCGATACGGGCGATGAGTGCGGCAGGCGTCGGCGCGGCGAAGAGCATCGCCACGGGGATTCGTACGCCCCACTCCCCCTCGACGCGGCCCACGAGGCGCAGGGCACTCAGCGAGTGCCCGCCGGCCGCGAAGAAGTCGGTGCCGGGACCGGCATCCACGATCCCGAGAACCTCCCCGAACAGCGCACACAGCTCCTTCTCGCGGGCGGTACGCGGGGCTTGCGGGGCTTGGCCGGCTCTCGGGGCACCCAAGGGCGTCGTTCCGGAGGGCGGCATCCCGGCGCCGGGCTCGGGCAGTGCGGCCCGGTCGGTCTTGCCGTGCGGCGTCAACGGCACGGCGTCGATACGGGCCCAGGCGGTGGGCAGGAGGTGGGCGGGGAGGAGACGGGCTGCGGCCGTACGGACGCGGTCCAGGGGGTCGGGGGTGTCGGGGGTGGGGTGGGAGGTGGGGGACGGTGTGGGCGGAGGTGGTGCGTCTTCGGAGAGGATCAGCCACGCCGCCAGTCGCTTGCTGCCGTCCGGGGCCGGGGCGGGGCCGACCACCGCGCGGGTCACCCCGGGGCAGGTGGTCAGGGCCGCCTCGATCTCGGCGGGCTCGACGCGGAAGCCGCGGATCTTCAGCTGGTCGTCGGCGCGGCCCGTGAAGACGAGGGCGCCCGAAGGGGTTCTGCGGGCCAGGTCGCCGGTGCGGTACATGCGGGTGCCGGGAGCGCCGTGCGGGTCGGCGACGAAGCGTTCCGCGGTGGCGCCCGGCCGACCGACGTATCCGTGGGCGAGGCCCGCCCCTGCGACGTACACCTCCCCCACGCAGCCGTCCGGGACGGGCCGCAGCCGCGCGTCGAGGACGTGGACGCGCGTGCCGTCGAGCGGCCGGCCGATCGGCACCGGGCGGCCGCGCGGTACGCGTTCCGTGACGCGGTGGGCCGTGGCGAACACGGTCGTCTCCGTGGGGCCGTAGCCGTTGACGACGGTCGTGCCGGGGCAGTGTTCGCGGACCCGGCGCACCGCCTCCGGAGCCACGACGTCACCGCCGGTCCACACCTCCCGCGCCCCGCGCAACGCCTCGGGCGCCAACTCCGCGACCGCACGGAACAGTTCGGCGGTCAGCCACAGCGCGGTGACGCCGCGCTCGGCCAGTACCCGGGCCAGCAGGGCCGGCGTGACGGGCTCGTCCGGGCAGATCACCACCGTGCCGCCGGTCAGGAGCGGCACCCACACCTCGTAGGTGGCGGCGTCGAAGGTGTGCGGGCTGTGCAGCAGCACACGGCGGTGCGCCGGGCCCGCGAAGCAACTGTCGGCGGCGAGCTCGACAACGGCCCGCTGCGGGACGGCGACGCCCTTCGGTTCGCCGCTCGACCCGGACGTGTACATCACGCAGGCGGTGGACTCGGGGCGGGAGGCGTCAACGGCGAAGGGGGCCTCCGGTGACGTTCCGCCTACCGACAACTTGCTTATGTGGGTGGGCAGTTCGGGGTCGGCCGCGGGCTCCGCGTCCGAGTCGCCTTCCACCAACACCAGCTCCGTCGACGCCGCGTCGAGCAGCCGCGCCAGCCGCTCCGGGGGGTGAGCCGGATCGAGCGGCAGCCAGCACGCGCCCGCCTTCAGCACCGCGAGCTGCGCGACGACCAGGGACGGCGAGCGGCGGAGCAGCAGACCCACGGTGGCGCCCGGGGTGACGCCCGCCGCGACGAGACGACGGGCGACACGGTCGGACTCCGCGTCCAGTCGGGCGTACGTCATGACGTCGCCGTCGGCCTCGACGGCGGGCGCGTCCGGGGTGCGGGCGGCGTGCGCGGCGAACCGTGCCGTGATGGTGGCCGGGCCGGCGGCCCCGTCACCGGGCGCGCCGGCGGCCCGTGCCAGCAGCTCTCGGTGTTCCCTTTCCGGGAGTACGTCGATCCGGTCGGCCGGGGCGGCGGGGTCGGCCGCCAGTTGTTCCAAGGCCCGCTCCATGCGGGCCGCGACGGCCGCCGCGGAGATGCCGCGGCGGCAGCTCACCGCGAGGAGCATGCGCTCGCCCGCGACGACCGCGAGCGTCACGGGGTAGTGCGTGGCGTCGCGGACGTCGATCACGCGGACCGCGTCCGGGGCGTCGTCCTGTGACCCTTGGGCTCCCTGCTCCCCTCGGACCCCCTGTGCCCCTTCGGCCCTCTGTGCCTCGCGGGGGAAGTTCTCGAAGGCCAGGACGGAGTCGAAGAGTTCACCCGCTCCCGCCCCTGCCGCCCGCTGCACTTCCGCGAGGCGCACGTGGTGGTACGCGGCGAGGCGCGACTGCTCGTCCTGGACGCGGGTGAGCAGCTCGGTGACGGTCTCGCCGTCGCGCAGCCGGACCCGTACGGGCAGCGTGTTGATGAACAGGCCCACCATCTCCCCGGCTCCGGGCAGATCGTGCGGGCGGCCCGACACGACACCGCCGAAGACCACGTCCCGGGCGCCGGTCATCCGGGCGAGCACCAGGGACCAGGCGGCCTGCGTCAGGGTGTTGAGGGTGACGCCGGTGTCGGCGGCGCGGCGCACCAAGGCGGCGGTCAGTTCGGCGGTGAGGCGGAGCCTGACCGTGTCGGGGTCCGTCTTCCCGCCGGACGCGTGGCCGTCGTCCTCCACGTCCACAACGTTCTTCGCGTCCACCACGTCCACCACGTTCTCCGCGGGCGCCAGCCGTGCCGGGCGTTCCAAACCCGTGAGCGCCTCGCGCCAGGCCGCCTCAGCCCGGCCCTGGTCCTGGCGGCTGAGCCACAGGGCGTACTGGCGGTAGGGCACGGCGGGCGGCAGTGTCCCGCCGGTGGCGAGCGCCGCCAGGTCGCGCTCCACGACCGGGATCGACCAGCCGTCGAGCAGGATGTGGTGGAAGGACAGGACGAGTTCGTGGCCCGCGTCGTGCCGCACGAGCGCGGCGCGGACCAGGGGCGGGCGCGCCGGGTCGAAGCGCCGCGTACGGTCTCTCGCGAGGAACTCCGCCACGCCCGCCTCGACGTCGGCGGGCGCGCGGCCGGTCAGGTCGATGTCCGTCCACGGCACGGTGACGGCGTGCGGGATCACCTGCACGGGCCGTTCGAGGCGTTCGTGCCGGAAGCAGGCGCGCAGGTTGGGGTGCCGGGCCATGAGGGCGTCGAGTGCGGCTCGTACCTTGTCCGGGGCGACCGCGGGGCCGATGCGGAAACGGGCCTGGACCAGGTAGGGGTCGGGGGCGGGGGCCGGGCCTTCGCTGTCCCGCACGGCGTGGAAGAGCAGGCCCTCCTGGACGGGGGTGAGCGGCAGGACGTCCGCGATGCGTCCACTCATCGGGCGCCCTCCGTACCGGGATCGCCTGCATCGCCGGGCACGCCGGGCACGCCGGGATCGTCGTCGAGTAGGCCCGCCATATCGCCCTCCAGCATCGCCAGTTGGTCCGGCGAGAGGCTGACAAGCGGGAAGTCGGAGGGCGTCGCGCCGACCGGGCCGCCCCGCTCCGTCTCCCGTACGAGGGCGTCGAGCGTCTCGCGCCACAGCGCGGCGAGCCCCCGTATCTCCTCCTCCGCCAGCACCCCTTCCGCGTACGAGAAGGTGGCTTCGAGGCGCAGTCCGTCCGCGCCCTCTCTGGCGAGGGCGTCGACCTCGACCGCGTGGCCGAGCGGCACCGCGTCGACGCCGCCGTCGAGCAGTTCGCCGCCCGCCGCGTCACCGGCGGTGAGGCGGCCCAGGTAGTTGAACCGCACATCGGGGGCGGGGTGTGCGGCGAGGGCCGGGGACGTACGCGCGTTGAGATGGCGCAGCAGCCCCCAGCCGATACCGCCGTTCGGCACGGCCCGCAGCTGCTCCTTGACGGACTTGAGCGCCTCACCCAGCGCGGCGTCACCTATCTCCGCGGCGTCACCGGCGCCCGCGTTCCGCCCGATGTCGAGCAGCACCGGGTACTGGGTCGTGAACCAGCCGACCGTCCCGGACACGTCCGCGGGCCGGGACAGCGTCTCCCTGCCGTGGCCCTCCAGGTGCACGAGGAGCCCGGTGCCCGCGCCCCGGCGGCGTACGGCCGCGACGGTCAGCGCGGTGAGCAGGACCGCGTCGGGGCCGCAGTTGTAAGCGGCCGGCAGCGTGGTGAGGGCGGCCGTGGTGAGGGCGGCGGGCAGCTCGACGGTGAGGGTCGCGCGACGCGTGCCCGAATCCGTATCCCTGCCCCTGGCCCGCCCTGCGGTGATCCTCGCGGCGTCCGCCGACGGGCCCTCCACCTGGCCCCGCCAGTACGGGAGTTCAGCCTCCGCCTCCGGCCTCCCCGCCTCCTCGGCGAGCAGTTCCGCCCACCGCCGGAAGGAGAGCCCGGCACGACCGGACTCCCCCGCCCCGGTCCCCGCCCCCTGCCCCGACAGCGCGGCCGCCAGCTCCGGGCCGATGATCCGCCACGAGACGCCGTCGACCGCCAGATGGTGCAGGGTCAGGAGCAGCAGGCCGGGTCGCCGCGGGCCCGCGTCGAACCAGACGGCCCGCATCATCTCGCCGTCCTCCGGGGCGAGCCGGGTCGCCGCCGCCCGGTCACGCGCGGCGGCCATCGCCTCCGCCTCGCCCTCGACCTCGACGCGCACCAGGTGAGCACCGGCCGGGGCCTGCTCGGTGACCTCCGCCACCAAATCCTTCACCACCGGATCCTTCACCACCGGACTCTCCGCCGCCGGACCCTCCGCCGCCGAGTCCTCCGGCAGGAGCCGCATCCGCAGCACCCCGTGCCGCTCGGCGAGTCCGCGGACGGCTTCCTCGATCCGTCGCCGGTCCGTGCCGGGCGGCACGGGGAAGACCATCGACTGGGTGAACGCCCGCTCGTCGCCGCCCTGTTCGCGCCACCACCGCATCACGGGGGTGAGCGGGAAGCGTCCGGTATCGGTACCGGTGCCGGGGTCGGTGATGCCTCCGTCCGGCGCGTCGGCCGACTGCCGTGCGTGGAGCGCCAGTTGCGCGGGCGTACGGAGCGTGAAGACGTCGCGCGGGGCCAGTACGAGTCCGACGGCCGAGGCCTGCCCCGCCAGCTGGATCGCCATGATGCTGTCGCCGCCGAGCCGGAAGAAGTCGTCGTCGGCGCCGGCCTCCTCGACGCCGAGGATCCGCGCGAAGAGGGCGCACAGCTCCTTCTCGCGCGCGGAGGCGGGTGCCCGCGTCGCCGTGGCGGCCCGGGGTGCGGGCAGGGCCGCGCGGTCGAGCTTCCCGCTCGGGGTGAGGGGCAGTTCGGGGAGTTCCACGAGGTCGGAGGGGACCATGTGGGAGGGCAGCCGGTTGGCGGCGTACGCGAGGAGCGTGTTCGGGTCGACGGTGTGCCCCGGGGCGGGCACCACGTACCCGATGAGCTGCGCCCCGATCCGCGGTCCCGTCTGCGGTCCGATCTGCGGTCCAGTCTGCGGTCCAGTCCGCGAGCCGCCGGTGGCATCGTCGCCGTCGCGTACGCCCGCGGCGGCCGCGGCCACCGTCGGGTGCCCCGTGAGGACGGCCGCGACCTCGCCCGGCTCGATGCGCAGCCCGCGCAGTTTCACCTGCTCGTCGGTGCGGCCGAGGTAGTGCAGGGTGCCGTCGTCGGCGCGGTACGCCAGGTCGCCCGTGCGGTACATGCGGGAGCCGGGGGCGCCGTACGGGTCGGCGACGAAGCGTTCGGCGGTGGCGCCGGGGCGGTTCAGGTAGCCGCGGGCCAGGCCCGGCGAGGAGAGGTAGAGCTCGCCCGCGACCCCGGTGGGCACCGGGCGCAGCCGCGCGTCGAGTACGTGCGCGGTGGTGCCCGCGACCGGGGTGCCGACGGTCGGCGGTGTGCCGTCGCCGGTCAGCGGTCCCGAGAGGGTGGCGGCGACGGTGGCCTCCGTGGGCCCGTACGCGTTGTGGAAGCGGCGGCCGCCGACGGCCCAGCGGGCCACGAGGGCGGGCGGGCAGGCCTCCGCGCCGACCGCGAGGGCGCGCAGCGCCGGGTACGCGCCGTCGGGCACGGTCGCGAGGACGGACGGCGGCACCATCGCGCAGGAGATCCGCCGCTCGGCGAGGACCCGGCCGAGCGCGTCGCCGACGAGCGGGCCCGGCGGGGGCACGACCAGCGTGCCGCCGGGCCCGAAGGCCATGCACATCTCGGCGACGGAGATGTCGAACGCGGGTGAGCCGAGCTGCAGCACCCGGGCGTCCGCGTCCAGCGCGAAGCGGTCCTGGAGGCTGCGGGCGAGCGCGGCGACTCCCGCGTGGGGGACCACGACGCCCTTGGGGGTGCCGGTGGATCCGGAGGTGTGGATGACGTAGGCGGCGTGTGCCGGGTCGATGCGCGGGGCGGGCACGGCGACCGGCGGCTCGCCCGCGTACGCGTCGTCACCCAGGTCGTCCAGCACGATGCGGGGCAGGCCGGTGTGCGGCAGCACGTCGGCCTCGGCCGTGCGCGCGTCGGTGACGAGGAGCGCGGGAGCCGCGTCGTCGAGCGTGCGGCGGACGCGGTCGGCCGGGTAGTCGGGGTCGACCGGCACATAGGCGGCCCCCGCGCGCTGCACGGCGAGCGCGGCGACCGGCAGGTCCGCGCCGCGCCCGAGGGCGAGCGCGACCGTCTGCCCGGGCCCCGCCCCGTGGCGGGTGAGCAGACCCGCCAACCGGTCGACGCGGGAAGACAGTTGGGCGTACGTGAGCCGCAGCCCATCGGCTTCGAGAGCGACCGCGTCCGGGGTGCGGGCCGCGTGCCGCGCCACCGTGTCCGGCAGCGTCTCGGGCGCGGGCGCGGCGGGGCCCGCCGACAGTGCGAGGACGCGGCGGCGCTCGGCGGCGGACAGTACGTCCAGGTCCCGTACGAGGGTGGTCGGATCGGCGGTGACCTGCTGGAGCAGTGTGAGATAGCTGTCCGCCCAGCGGGTCACCGCGGCGGCGGAGAACAGGTCGGTGCGGATCTCGAAGCTGCCGTCCATGCCGTCGCCGCTGTCCCGCACGACGCCGACGAGGTCGTGCTCGCCGCCGGTGTGGATGCGCTCGGGCTCGGCGAACTCGCGTACGGCCGACACGCTCGGCTGCTCCGTGAGGTGCATGAACACCCACTGGAACAGCGGGGAGCGGCCCGCGCTGCGCTCGGGCGCGACGGCCGACACGATGCGGCCCACCGGCAGGTCGGCGTTGGCCATCAGCGCGGCGAAGTCGGTGCCGAAGCGGGCCAGGACATCGGCGAAGGAGTCGCCTTCGGCGATGCGCCAGCGGGTCGGCACGGCGTTCATGACGTACCCGATGACCCGCTCCAGGCCCTTGGCGGAACGGTTGGCGACCGGGGTGCCGAGCACCAGGTCGTCGGCGCCGGTGACGCGGTGGGCGAGAACCGCGAAGGCGGTCATGAGGACGACGTACACGGAGGCGCCGCGCTCGCGGGCCAGCGCGCGGACGGCGCGGGCGGTGGGCGCGTCGACGCGGAAGCGGATCTGGACGATGCCGTCCTCGCCGGCTTCCCCGCCCTCGCCGCCGTCCCCGGCTTCCCCTCCCTCGCCGACTTCCCCGCCCTCACCGGTCACCCGGCTGCCGTGGCCCGGCACGGTCAGGGGGCCCGGCGGCGCGGCCAGGTAGCGGCGCCAGAAGTCGAGGCGGGCGTCGAAGACCCCGGCGGCCTCCAACTCGCCCTGCCAGGAGGCGAAGTCGGCGTACTGCACGGCGGGACGGGTCAGCTGCGGCTCGACGCCGTCGCGCACGGACCGGTACGCCTCGGCGAACTCCGTCTGCAGGACGTCGAAGGACCACCAGTCGGTGATGATGTGGTGCAGGCTCAGCATCAGCGTCGAGCGCCGCTCGTCGACGCGCACGAAACGGCCGCGGATGAGAGGCTCCGCGCCCGGGCCGGAGTCGGGGCCGGAGTCGGGGCCGAGGTCGAACGGGCGGCGGCGGAAGGCGCGGAAGGCCTCCTCGATGGTCGTGCCGGTGCCGCGCAGGTCGTCGCGCTCCAGTACGAAGGGGCCCTCGTCGGGGAAGTCGACGCGCAGGTCGTCCGCCGTGCCGGTGAGCCGGCTGCGCAGGATGTCGTGGTGGCGCCGGACGAGGGTGAGCGCGGCCTCCAGGTGGGCCGGATCGACGGGTCCGCCCGCCGTGCCGGGGGCCTCGGGCTCTTCGGGCCCCTCAGACTCCTCGGGCCCCTCGGGCTCCTCGAAGTGGTAGGCGCAGCAGAGGTTGAGCGCCGGGGTGCCGGGATACAGCGACTCGTACACCCATAGGTCCCGCTGCGCGGAGCTGAGCCGCACGGGTCCGGCGGTGGCATCCCGGGGCGGCACGACCGCGGGGATCTCCCGGACGCGGCCCGCCTCGACGAGGCGGCGCATGAGCCGGATCCGCTGCTCGCCGCTGAGCGCGCTGAACCGGTCGGCCATGGAGGGGGCCGAGGGGGTTGACGGGGTTGAGGGGGTTGAGGGGGTCTTCGGGGTCACAGGGCGGCCTCTCTCAGTTCCGCGAGGCGGTGCAGTCCGGCGAGGACCTCGTCCCGCCCGATGCCGAAGTCGATGAAGCAGGCCACTTCGTCGCAGCCCAGGTCGCGCAGGTCGGCGAGCATCTTGGCGCAGGTGCCGGGCGAGCCGAGGAGGCTGCCCCAGTTGAGATAGCGCTGGAACGCGAACTCGGCGAGCATGCCGGTCTGTTCCTCGGTCAGCCGCTCGCCCTCGCGGCCCTCGGCCGCGCGGTTGGCGGCGGTCTGGCCCAGGTACTTGGCGAGGTACGCCTTGAGGGGCGCGGCGGCCAGCCTTCGCACCTCCGCGTCGTCCGCGCCGACGTAGGTGTGCGCCATCAGCGTCACGCGGCCGTGGGCGTCGGTGCCCGCCTGGTCGGGGGCGGCGGCGCAGGCCGCGCGGTAGCGGGCGATCTTCTCGGCGAGCTCGTCCCTGCTCTGGCCGACGGTCGCGCCCAGCACGCCGGCCCTGAGCCGTCCGGCGGCCTCCCAGGTGGCCGGGTTGCCGGACGTGGTGACCCACAGGGGCAACTCGGCCTGTACGGGTCGGGGTTGAGGCACGACGCTGACCGGCTGCCCGGTGCCGTCGGGGTACTGGCCGGGCTCGCCCGCCCACAGCCGCCGCAGCTCGGGAATGGCGCTGAGCGTGCGCTCCCTGCGGTCCTCGTAGTGGCCGGGGGCGAGGGCGAAGTCGGCGGAGTGCCAGCCGGTGGCGACGGAGAGGCCGACCCGGCCGTGCGAGAGGTTGTCGACGACCGCCCAGTCCTCGGCGACCTTCAGCGGGTGGTGCAGGGGCAGGACGACGCTGCCCGCGCGGATCCCGATGCGCTCGGTCGCGACGGCGAGCGCCGCGCTGAGCACGGGCGGGCTGGGGAACACCTGGCCGACCTGCTGGAAGTGGCGCTCGGGCGTCCACACGGCGTGGAAGCCGAGCCGGTCGGCGGTACGGGCGATGGTGAGGATGTCGTCGTACGTGTCCGCGTGCCGGACGCCTGCTCCCGACGGACCGGAGCCGGCCCTCTGCGCGGGGGCGCCGCTGTCGGCGCCGAAGAACATCACGCTGAGGTCCACGGCTTCTCCTCCTGGGTCGGGCGGGGGTGGGACGAGTGGGGCCGGGGCTGCGCCGGGCCGGGGTGAGGTGTGCGCGGCTCGGGCGGGTCCGGGCGGTTTTCCCGGTCCTGCTGCCTGGGTACGCGTGGCACGCGTGGGCGGCGCGGGATGGGTGCGGGGGCGGGGGCGGGGGCGGCCTGGGCGGGTGGGCGCGACAGCTCGGCGGCGAGGGCGGCGACGGTGGGCGCGGCGAAAAGCTGTGCGGCCGTCACGGGGCGGGTCTCTGTGGTGAGGCGCGCGGCGACCCGCACCGCGCGCAACGAGTTGCCGCCGAGGGCGAAGAAGTCGTCGTGCCGCCCGATGGACGGGCCGGCGTGCGGCGTGGCGCCGGGGCCGGAACCCACGCCCGGCCCACCTGTACCCGCACCCGCACCCGGACCCGGACCCGGACCAGCGGACTGTGGACCGAGTACGTCGCGCCAGACCTCGGCGATCTCCCGCTCCAGCGCGTCGGCCGGGGCATCGTCCGGGGCATCGCCCGTCGGCCCCGCGGTCGGCCCCGCGACCGCCTGGGACCCGCCCGTCACCACCCCCGCCCCCGCCCCGGCGTGCGGAACCGCCCGTACGAGTACGTCCCGGTCGTCCGCGCGGCGCGGCGGCTCCGTGGGAACGAGCCGCGAGAGCGGGGTGTCCGGCGCGGTGGCCGCCGCCTCCAGTGCCCGGGGCAGCGCGTCCACGAGCCATGCCACGAAGCGCTCCTCCAGGGATTCGGCGCGGTACTCGAAGGTGAGGGTCAGCCCTTCCGGTACGCCGCCGGGGCCCGTCGCGTCGGTGACGTCCACGAGCAGTTCGAAGCGGGCGGCGCCGGTGCGGACCACCTCGACGCCCCGGTCGGCGCCGGGGAGTCCGACCTCGGCGCGCGCGTTGTTCTGCAGGGCGAGGACGACGTCGGTGAAGGGCTGCCTGCCCGGCGTCCGTACGGGGTTGAGCTCGCCCACCACGTGCTCGAACGGCACGTCCTGGTGGGCGAAGGCGCCGAGGTCGGCGTCCCGGACCCGGGCGAGGAGCTCCCGTGCGCCGGGGTCGCCCGAGACGTCGGTGCGCAGTACGAGCATGTTCACGAAGAACCCGACGACGTCCTCGACGCCGCCGTCGCCCGCGCGCCCGGCGACCGGCGCGCCGATCGCGAGGTCCTCGTCGGCGCCCGCCCGCACGAGGGTCGCGGCGAGCGCGGCGTGCAGGGCCATGAAGAGGGTGGCGCCCTGGGCGCGGGCGGCCTCGACGACCCGGGCGTGGGCCGCGGCGTCGAGGCGGCGTACGACCGTGGCGGCGGCCGGCCCGGGTACGGCGGGCCGGTCCGGGCGCCTGGGCAGCAGGGGCCCGACGGGGTCGAGTCCCGCCAACGCACCTCGCCAGTAGATGACTTGGCGGTTCAGGAGGGAGTCCGGGTCGTCGGCGCGGCCGAGGCGGGCGGCCCGGTGGCGGGCGTGCTCGGCGTAGGAGACGGGGAGGGGCGGCAGCAGCGCACCGACGGCCCCGGCCGTTCCGCCCGCCTCGCCCGCCCCGCCAGTCCTGCCCGCCCCGCCAATCCCGCCCACCCTGGCCGCGTAAGCCCGCGACAGATCACGGAAGAGCGGTGCGAGCGACCAGCCGTCACCGGCGATGTGGTGGACCAGCATGAGCAGGGCGTACTCGTCGGGGCACTCGTGAATGCCGAACAGGGCGGCGCGCACCGGCGGTTCGGCTCGGAGATCGAAGCGGTGGCGGGCGGCCTCGGCGACCGCGGGCTCCAACTCGGCCTCGGCGACCGTCACATGACGGAACGGAGCACGCGCCGCGACCCCGTGGAGCACACGCCTCACCGGTGCGCCGTCCACCTCTTCGAAGACGGTGCGCAGCACCTCGTGGCGAGTCACGACATCCCCGAGCGCCTCCTCCAGCGCGCCCGGGTCGACCGCACCGCGCAGCCGTACCAGCATGGGCAGGTTGTACGCGGCTCCCGCGCCGAGCCGGTCCAGGAACCACAGGCGGTGCTGGGCGTCCGAGACGGGGAGGGGCGCCGAGGCGGCATCCGGCACGGGGCGGGCCCCGTCGGCGGCCTGCCCCGCCGCGCCCTCGACGTACGGCGCGAGCCGAGCCGGAGTGGGCGCCTCGAAGAGTGTCCGCAGGTCGACCGCCGCGCCCAGCGTCGCGTGCACGCGGCCGAGCACGCGCGCGGCCAGCAGCGAGTGTCCGCCCAGCGCGAAGAAGTCGTCGTGCGCGCCGACCTCGCCGACGCCGAGGACATCGGCGAACAACCCGCACAGCGCACGCACGGTCCGGCCCTCGCTCCCGCCCCTCCCGCCGTCGCCACCCCTGCCCTCGGCACCGCCCCCGTCCCCATTCGCGCTCGCGCTCGCGCTCGTCCCCGCGCCGCCGCCCGGCGCCGAAGCGACTTCATCGGGCGCGGGCAGCGCCGCCCGGTCCAGTTTTCCGCTGGCGGTCAGCGGCAGCGCGGCCAGGGGCACGAAGAGGGAGGGCACCAGGAAATCGGGCAGGAGGCGCGCCGCGTGGGCGCGCAACCCCGCCTCGGCGGGCGCCTGTTCACGGTCCGCGTCCCCGCCGCCCTTCTCGGTCCCGCCCGGTACGACGTACGCGACAAGCCGCCGCTCCCCGTCCGGCCCCGCGGGAGTGGCGACCACGGCGGCCCGGTCGACGCCGGGGTGGCGGGTCAGTACGTTCTCGACCTCGCCCGGCTCCACCCGGAAGCCCCGGATCTTCACCTGGCCGTCGGCGCGCCCCCGGTACTCGAAGGTGCCGTCGGGCCGCCGCACCGCGAGGTCGCCGGTGCGGTACATGCGGTCGCCCGGTGCGCCGAACGGGTCGGCCACGAACCGTTCCGCCGTCAGCGCCCCCGCGCAGTAGCCCCGCGCGAGGCCCGTCCCCGCGGCGTACAGCTCGCCCGTCCCGCCGTCCGCGACCGGCGCGAGCCGTTCGTCGAGCACGTACAGCCGCTTGCCGCGCAGCGGACGGCCGATCGGCACCGGTCCGCCGTCCCGCACGTCCCGCGACGTGATCGGGTGGACGGTGAGGAAGAGCATGCACTCGACGGGGCCGTAGCCGTTGCCGAGCCGCAGCCCGGGGCGGCGCTCCAGGGTGCGGGCGACGTGCGGGGGCGACAGCGCCTCGCCGCCGACGATGAGTTCGCGCAGCCCGTCGAGGGCGCGCGGGTACTCGTCGACGATCACGTTGAAGAGGGAGCCCGACAGGTACATGGACGTGACGCCGTGCGCGGCGACGAGCCGGGCGATCACCACCGGGTCGGGGCGCCGGCCCGGGTGCAGGACGCAGGTACCGCCGTTCGTCAGCGGCCCCCACAGCTCCATCGCGAACGCGTCCCACGACACGGGCGCGCACTGCAGCCACACCGCGCCCGGCCCGAAGGAGGCGAACTCCTGTCCGGTCAGCGTGGCGGTGACGGCGCGGTGGAACCGGACGTGAACATCACGCACGCGACGTCGTCGGGTTCCGCCCGCACGGGCCCCCGCTCCAACGGCCCGGCCTGGTCGGCGTCTTCGACGTGTACCGTCGGCACGGTGGACACCGCGGGACCCGGCACCGCGTCGCTCCGGGACAGCAGTACGGCGATCCTCGCGTCCGCCGCCATCCCGCGCAGCCGACCGGCCGGGAAGCCGGGGTCGAGCATCACGTATCCGGCACCGGCCTTCAGCGTGCCGAGGACCGCGACGGCCAGTTCGGTGGTGCGCTCCAGGTACACGCCGACGGTGTCGCCGCGGACCACTCCGCGCGCCGCGAGGAGCCCGGCCAACCGGTCGGCGCGGGCGTCCAGTTCGGCGTAGGTCAGCCGTTCGTCCTCGTACACGAGGGCTGTCGCGCCGGGTGTCCGCGCCGCCTGCTCCTCGAACAGCTCATGCACGCACCGCGCCATCCTTCTCACCGCCCTCGTCCTCGGTCAGCAGCGAGGAACCATGCGCGGGCTCGGGCGCGGGCGCGGGGTCGGGGTCGGGGTCCGGCTCGTCGATGTCCGGCAGGAGTACGTCGATGTCCCGGATGGAGCGGCTCGCCAGGCCCCACAGCGCGACCACGACACCGGCGACACCCGCGAGGAACAGCATCCCCGCCATGCCGCTGCCGGGCTCGTCGCCGAGGAGCGGGCCGAGGGCGGCGAAGACACCGGTCCCGTCGGCGGCCTGCGGCTCGAAGAGCCCGTCGGCGAGCGGCCCGGAGAACGCCATGGCCAGCGGCCCGGAGATCTGCGACAGGAACATCACCGCGCCGAAGACGCGGCCCTGCCACTCGCGGGGCACCTTGGTCTGCACGATGGCCTGCATCGACGCGTTGACGACCGTCATGAGCAGCGCGCCGACCAGCATGGCCGCGCACCAGCCGACGACCCCGCCGACCAGGGACATGCCGATCTGCGCCGACAGGCACATGCCGAGGATGCCGAGCATCATGCCGCTGCCGCGGTTCTTCGGTCCGCCCCAGGCGGCCATCAGCAGGCCGCCGACGACCCCGCCGACACCGATCGCGCTGTTCACGGCGGCGAGCGCGCCGTTGCCCGACTTGAGCAGCACCATGGGCTGGACGACGGCGAAACCGAAGACCATGACGAGGTTGACCGTGCAGAAGTTCACGGTCATGTCGCGCAGGCTCGCGTGCCGGAAGAGGTACCGCATGCCCTCGACGGCCTCCGCGGTGATCTTCGTGCGCGGGGCGCCCGCGCCCTCGGGGACCTTGTCGCCCTTCATGCGGACGATGCGTACGCCGATCAGTGCGAAGGCGTAGCTGACCAGGTCGACGACGAGGACGGCGCCGATCCCGGAGAAGGCGATCATGATGCCGCCGAGCGCGGGACCGCAGATGCCGGCGGCGCTCCGGGCGCCCGCCAACAGGCCGTTGGCGCGGCCGAGTTGGTCCTTGCGCACGAGCAGCGGCACGGCGGCGGTGAGGGCGGGAAGCTGGAAGGCCGCGGAGATGCCGAGGAGGACGGTGGCGGGGTAGACCTGCCATGGCTCCAGGCCGCCGCCGAAGAAGTGCACGAGGGCGAGCAGCCCGACGGCGAGAATTCCGCCCGCGTCCGCGATCTGCAGTGCGGACCGCTTACGGATGCGGTCGATAATCGCGCCAGCAAATGGGCTGAACAGCGCCTGCGGAAGTACGGCGCAGAGGGACAGTGCGGTGACGGCGGACGCCTGCTCGCCGGTGGACCACACCTCGATTATGAAAGCGAATCTGAGAACGGCGCTTCCGACCAGTGAGACGGCCTGTCCCGACCAGACGAGGAGCAAGGGTCCGGCACCGGTGAAGCGTCCCGGGAGCCGGGCCGCACCGCTCTCCCCGTCCGCCGCGTCCCGTTTTCCCTGTTTTCCTTCTTCTCTTTTGCGGTCGGGCACGTCAGGAGCCGGATATCGGGCTCGCGGGACGCAGGTCCGTCCAGTGCCGCTCCACATAGGCCAGGGAATCCGCTCGCGAGCTCGCCCCTTGCCCGATGCTCCAGCCGTCCGGAACGTCGAGGCCGACGGGCCAGAGGGAGTGCTGGTTCTCGTCGTTGACGAGCACCAGATATTCCGCACCCTCATCTTCGAATGGATTACTGGCCATTAACCTTAAACCCTCCGGAAATCTTAAAGAATCCCATTGTGTCCGCAGGGATCATTGCGCGGAGGATCTAATTCCTTCAAGGATTTGTGACATTCATCACAGGGTCACAAAAGGGGCGGGGGGCAATATGCCGCCTGTGCTTTGCAATGTGCCCCGCCGTGTCAACATCGGCGCCGGGGCAGGCCGCGGCGCCGCGCTTGTCAGGCCGAGGCTCTGCGCTTTGCCGTCGACTTCTTCGCCGTGGTGCTCTTCTTCTCCGTCGCCTTCTTGGCGGTGGCCTTACGAGCCGTCGTCTTTGTCGCGGTCGTCTTTGTCGCCGCGGCCTTGGAGTCCGCCGTTTTGGACGCCGTCGACTTCGCCGTGCTCTTCCTGGCCGGAGCGGCCTTCTTCCTGGCCGTCGACTTCTTGCCACCCACCTGTTTGGGGGTGGCGCGGGACGACTTGCGCGGCAGCTGCCTCACCTCGGCCACCGAACCGTCCGAACCGTGCGAATCGTCCGAGCCATGCGAATCGCTCCCCGCGGCCCCGGTCTCCCCGCGCGCCGAACGCGCCTCGCGGACGCTGTTCTCCAGCGCGGCCAGCAGGTCGATGACCTTGCCGCCGCCCTCGCCTGCCGGGGTCTTCCGCGCCGGGGCCGCCCCGTCGGCCTTCGCGGCGACGAGCTCCTCGACCGCCTCGCGGTAGTCGTCGTGCAGGGTGTCGAGGTCGACCTCGCCGAGGGTGTCCATCAGGGCGTCCGCCAGGTCGAGTTCGGCGTCGCGGACCGTCACGTGCTCGTCGGGGGCCACTCCCTCGGGCGCCCGGATCTCGTCCGGCCACAGCAGCCCGTGCATGGCGATCACGTCGTCGACGACGCGCAGCATGCCGAGCCGCTCCCGGCCCCGGAGCGCGTACTTCGCGATGGCCACCCGCCGGCTCCGCTTGAGCGCCTCGCGCAGCAGCGTGTACGGCTTGGCGGCGGGGACGCCGTTCGCCGAGAGGTAGTAGGCGGCGCCCATCTGGAGCGGGTCGATGCGGTCCGCGGGGACGAAGGCGACGATCTCGATCGTCCTGGCCGTCGGGATGGGCAGCGCCGCCAGGTCCTCGTCGGTGATCGGGATGATCGAGCCGTCCGCGTCCTCGTACCCCTTGCCGATCTCGGCCGTCGGCACCTCGCGCTCCTCCAGCTCGCAGACCTTGCGGTAGCGGATGCGGCCGCCGTCCTCGGTGTGGATCTGCCGGAAGGAGATGGAGTGGTTCTCGGTGGCGTTCACGAGCTTGATCGGGATGCTGACCAGACCGAAGGAGATCGCACCGTTCCATATGGATCGCACGTCCGGCACCTCTCAGGGCAGATTCGAGCCTTTGTGGCGTTATGACCGTTTTATGGGACTCTCATCCTATGACGCCGATCACAGAGGTGGAGGGGCGACGGCTCGCGCTCAGCAATCTCGACAAGGTCCTGTATCCCGCGAGCGGCTTCACCAAGGGCGAGGTCCTGCACTACTACGCGAGCACCGCCGACGCCCTCCTCCCCCACCTCCGCGACCGGCCCGTCTCCTTCCTGCGCTATCCGGACGGCCCCGACGGCCAGCGGTTCTTCGCCAAGAACGTGCCGCCGGGCACCCCGGACTGGGTGCGGACCGCCGAGGTGCCCCGCTCCCGCTCGGAGGGGAGGGCGCGGCAGGTCCTCGTCCAGGACCTGGCCACGCTGATGTGGGCGGCCAACCTGGTCACCGAGTTCCATGTGCCGCAGTGGCGGGCCGACGCCCCGGCGCGGGCCGACCGGATGGTCCTCGACCTGGATCCCGGCCCGCCCGCCTCGGTCGTCGAGTGCTGCCGGGCGGCGCTCTGGCTGCGGGAGCGGCTGACCGCCGACGGATTCCACGTGTACGCCAAGACGTCGGGCAGCAAGGGGCTGCACCTGCTCGTACCGCTGGAACCGACCCCCTCCGAACGGGTCACCGCGTACGCCAAAGGGCTGGCAGTCGAGGCGGAGCGCGAGCTGCCCGGGCTCGTCGTGCACCGCATGACGCGGAGCCTGCGCCCCGGCAAGGTCTTCGTCGACTTCAGCCAGAACGCCGCCGCCAAGACCACCGCCGCCCCCTACACCCTGCGGGCCCGCCCAGAGCCGACCGTCTCCACCCCCGTGACCTGGGACGAGGTCGAGGAGTGCGAGGAGCCGGGACAGCTGGCCTTCGCCGCGGACGACGTCGGGCCCCGGCTGCGGCGGCTCGGGGATCTGTTCGCGCCCCTCGCGGACCCGGACCTGGCGCGCCCGCTCCCCTGACCCACTGGCACAGGAACCCCCCGGCACACACCGCATGTGACCGGCATCACCTCTAATCAAGTTTGACTAGCGCCCCTTCACGGCATACCTTCTTCGTCACTAGTCAAAGTTGATGAGGAGACCGCGTGACCCTTCTTCCCGAGACCGGATACGTCCCGACCGCCGAGGACCGCGCGAGCCTGGACGCCTGGTTCGCCGAGTACGACGCGCACAGCGCGAAGCGCGACGTGGAGCGGATGGCCGACCTGGCCGTCTTCCCGCTCAACCTGGTCAGCGACGACTCCGCGGGCGACGGCCGGGCGGCGCAGTGGGACCGGGAGCAGTTCGTGGGGACCATGACGCACGTCATGGGGGACGGCAGCGAGGACATCACCTTCGAGTCCACGCGCACGCCCGTCTTCCTCTCCCCCGCGATGGCCGTCGTCTTCACCGACTCGGTGATGACGGCGAACGGCGAGACGCAGCAGCTGCGCTACGCCGACATCCTGATCAGGCGCGGCGGGTCCTGGGCCTTCCAGACCATGATCCAGGGCGGCTGGGGGGACAACCTGTAACTCAGACCCGCTCCCAGGTGTGGCGGTCCCTGGCCAGGGCGTGCAGGGCCTCCACATCGGCCGGTTTCAGCACCCCGCCGAGCCGGGCCAGCGCCGGCAGGTCCGCCTCGCGCAGCACCCGCACGTCGCGCGGCGGCGCCGCCACGTCCAGGTCGGCTGCGCCGGTCCCGGCCAGCGCCAGGACGGGGCGGACCTCGGCCGTCAGCGCGAAGGAGGCCCGGCCCGCGTCCGAGCGGAGCATGCGCAGCAGCGGGAACGGCTCGGCGCGGCCGACCGTGACCATCGGGTCGGCGATGCGCACCCGCTGCTTGCGGACGGCGAGGGTGCCCACGCAGAACAGGCCACCGGGACCGATCAGCAGATGGTGGATGCGGGCGCCGCCGGGCAGCGGCAGGGAGTGCAGCACCCGCCAGCCCGCGCCCTCCAGAGCGTCCAGGGCCTCCCCGACCGACTGTTCGGCGGCGAGCGCGCGGTGCCGGGGGTCGGCGCGCAGCCTGCGGGCGGGCGCCGGGTCGCGGTCCAGAGAGATCTGCAGGGCCTCGCCGGGCCGGTTGGGGGCGAGGTCGTCGTCCGGGTGGAGGGCGAGGCGGGCCAGCTCTCCCGGGGTGGGGGCGGGCGGTGGGCCCACCGTGACGTGACCGGTCAGGAAGGGCGCGAGGACATCCAGCACGTCCCGCTCGTGGTCCTCGCTGAGCAGGTTGACGCGGGACGCGTCACGGTCGTACCAAGCGATGTTCCTGCCGTCCGCGAGACACACGTACAACCGCTCCTGCCCGTGCCGCCAGGCCGGCACGACGCGCAGTCCTGTCATGCGCCATCACCCCCTGGACCATGGGACCAGCCCGCACGCTCCCGCGGCAAGAACCCGGAGGCGGGCGACGGAAGTCGGGGCGTCTTTGCGCCGGGGGCGCCCGGTCCGGGCGGGAAATCCCTCCGGTGCCGTAACGGCACCGCCCGCACAGCTGTGGCCCGCTGTTACGCGGCGGTCGGCGACACTGTCGGGGTGCCGCGCGCGGACGGCGGCACGGCGGTCTTAGTGGTGCGGAAGATCCAGCAGGTCGACAAGAAGGACTTCCCCACCAATAAGGTGTACGGGGCGGCCGACCGACCCGGGCCGCGCCTGCTGACCTGCGGCGGGCCGCTCGTGGGCGGTCACCGCTCGGACAACATCATTCTCTACGCCGACCTCGTGTCCTGACAGCCGCCCCGGTGTCGCGGCCGCGGGCCCGGTGTCACGACAGCCGCGCTCCGCGGCAGGCAGGAGTGCAGTGAACCGCAGCCGGCTCGCGGCCGCCGCCCTCGCCGCCCTCGCCGTGGCGGCGGTGGGCGGCTGCGGCGATCCGGGCGGGCTGGAGGGCGCCGGCGCGACGCCGACCGCCCAGGGCCCCACTCATCTCTGGCCCGACCTGCCGTCCCCCTCGGTGCCCGCCGAGGACTACGGCGCCATAGAGAGCGTCAAGGTCGAGGGCGTCGAGGTGCCGAAGGGCGGCCTGCGCGAGGTGGACCCGGTCGACGTGGTCCGCGCGGACTTCGCCGAGAACCCGGGGACGTACGAACGTTCCGACTCCGCGTATCAGGAGACCGTCGAGCGGCTGGAGGACTGCGCCGAGGACGGCTCCGGCGAGAAGGGGCGGTGTCCCGTCCTCAAGGCGTACTACCGCGACCTGACCGGGGACGGCGAGGACGACCTGATCGTCGGCGTCGCGACGCCCGACGACAACCTCGACATCCGCGTCTACGCCGAGAGGGAGCGGCAGCTGACGCAGATCATGGAGATGAGCGACGCCGTGCTCGGCGTCGAGCTGGCCGGGCGCGACCTGATCATCCGCGCCGTCTCCAGCCTCGCGGGGTACGAGTACCACACCGTCTGGTCCTGGGACTCGCACCAGAAGACGATGCTGCCGACGAGCGACGAGATCGTCCGCGCCCCGAACGCGCCGCGGCCCAAGACGCCCCGGCCCTCCCCCGCGAAGCCCTCCGGGAGCGGTACGCCTTCGGCGGGCTCCTCCTCCGCGGGCGGCGGGCGATGAGCCACCGGCAGCCGCGCGGGCCGCGGCTCCCCGCCTGGACGGCCACCCTCACCTGGAAGGCCGCGGTCTTCATCACCGTCATGTGCTGCGCGCTCGCCGCGCTGCTCGGCGCGCTCGTGCACGTGTCGGTGACCAACCAGACCGTGGGCCAGGCCCGCGAGCGCGCCCTCGCACGGCTCACCGAGGTCACCGAGCGGTACGAGGCGGGCGACCGGCTCGGGCCCGGCGCCGGCGTCGACCCGCCGGGCCTGCCCGGCAGCCTGCGCGACCTCGCGCTGAGCGGGGAGCGCGGCACGATGGTCGCCGCCCACGAGTCCCGGCCGACGATGTGGGCCGCGGGGCCCGCCGACGGGCACCGGGCCATCGCCGTCCAGGTCGACTACGCGCAGGGCGCCCGTACCATCGACGGCCTCGACCGGGCGATCCTCGGCTCCTCCGTGCTGGCGATCGGCGCGACGCTGCTCGTCGGCGCGTTCGCCGTGACGCGGGTGACGCGGCGGCTGCACCAGACGGCGCAGGTGGCGCGGAGGATCAGCGCGGGCGATCTGGACGCGCGGGTCAGGGACCCGCACTCCGGTCCTGACGCCACGGGGGTGCCCCGCCGTCAGGACGAGGTGGCCGCGGTCGCCGGGGCGCTGGACACGATGGCGTCCACGCTGCAGGGCAAGCTCCTGAGCGAGCAGCGGTTCACCGCGGACGTCGCGCACGAGTTGCGCACCCCGCTGACCGGGTTGCACGCGGCGGCCGAGCTGCTGCCGCCGGGCCGGCCGACCGAGCTGGTGCGGGACCGGGTCGCCGCGCTGCGGACGCTGACCGAGGACCTGTTGGAGATCTCCCGGCTCGACGCGAAGAGCGAGCGGGTGGACCTGGACGCGCACCGGCTCGCTCCACTGGCCGAGCGCGTGGTGCGCTCTTCGGGCGAGGGCACGGAACTCGTCGTCGTACGGGATGTGTGCGTGGAGACCGACCGGCGGCGTCTTGAGCGGGTCCTCAACAACCTCGTCGCCAACGCGCTCAAGCACGGGCGGGCGCCGGTGCTCGTGACTGTCGACGGCCCCGTCGTCTCCGTGCGGGACCACGGCGACGGCTACCCGGACTACCTGGTGGAGCACGGGCCGCAGCGGTTCCGCACCGAGGGGACGAGCAAGGGGCACGGGCTCGGCCTGACCATCGCGCTCGGGCAGGCGGCGGTCCTCGGCGCGCGGCTGAGGTTCTCGAACGCGGCGGACGGCGGGGCGGTGGCGACCCTGCGGCTGCCGTTCGAGGAGGCGCCGGAGGGCGGCGACGGGGGCGAGCCGCGTTAGGCGGTTGCGCCACCCGTGGACTTCTGGGGTTGCGGGTGCGGTTGTGCGCACCCACGGTGTCGCTTTTAGTGAGAATCGCGGCCTTTGCGCAACCGTCCGGCCGCCCCACCCACTCACCTGAGGAGTCCTCATGTCCCTGCGGACCACCGCCATCCGGCTCGGCACGGTCACCGCCGGCTGCGCCCTCGCCGCCCTCACCGTCACCGGCCCGGCGACGGCCCTGGACGACCCCGACCACGTCACCAAGCCCCAGAAGGCCGAGAAGACGCAGACCCAAAAGACGCAGAAGACACAGAAGACACAGAAGCCGCAGGCCCAGAAGCCCCGGAAGGCCGAGAGCAAGCCACCCGTCTACAAGGGCCGCGTCACCGCCAAGTCGGGGCTCCTGCTCCGCACCTCCCCGACCCGCGGCGGCAAGGTGGTCCGCAGCGTGCCCCACGGCAAGGTCGTCACCATCTTCTGCAGGACCAAGGGCGACCGCGTCGCCAACAACTACGTCTGGTACCTGCTCACCGACGGGACCTGGGCCTGGGGGTCCGCGCACTACATCGCCAACATCGGCAAGGTGCCCCGCTGGTGCTGACGCCATGGCCGACATAGTCGACATAAGCGGACTTCAGGGCGATTGCTTGCTACGTTCCGGGCATGGCCGGAACGAGCGCGGACCCCGCACCCCCAGCGGGCCCCGCTGTCCGGGTCGTCCACGTCCCCCGGCGCCGCGGCACCGAACTCGCCCTGCTCGTCGTCGCCGTCCTGCTCTCCGTGTACGGCTACTGCGACGTCGGCCTCGCCCGACACGGCACCGTCCCGCCCGGCGCCGCCGGTTACGGCGCCGGGCTCGGTGTGCTCGCCCTCCTCGCGCACCTCGCCGTCCGCTTCCGCGCCCCGTACGCCGACCCGCTGCTGCTGCCCATCGCGGTGCTCCTCAACGGCCTGGGCCTGGTCCTCATCTACCGGCTCGACCTGGAGACCCCGAACGACGAGGCCGCGCCCGCCCAGCTGATCTGGTCGACGGTCGGCGTGGCCCTCTTCATCGTCGCCGTCCTCGTCCTCCGCGACCACCGCGTGCTGCAGCGCTACGCCTATCTCTCCGTCGTCACCGCGCTGATCCTGATGATCGTGCCGATCTTCTTCCCCGCCGTGAACGGCGCCCGGATCTGGATCAGGGTCGGCGGCTTCTCCATCCAGCCCGGCGAGTTCGCGAAGATCCTGCTCGCGGTCTTCTTCGCCAGCTACCTCGCCGCCAACCGCAACGCCCTCGCCTACACCGGCCGCACCATCTGGCGGTTCGAACGCCTCCAACTGCCCACCGGACGCGTCCTCGGCCCCATCGTCGCGATCTGGCTGCTCAGCGTCGGCGTCCTCGTCCTGGAGCGCGACCTCGGCACCTCGCTGCTCTTCTTCGGGCTCTTCGTGATCCTGCTGTACGTCGCCACGGGCCGCATCGGCTGGATCGCGGTCGGCCTGCTGCTCGCCGCGTTCGGCGCGTTCGCGGTCGGCTCGCTGGAGCCGCACGTCCACAGCCGCGTGGAGGACTGGCTGCACCCCTTCGCCTCCATCGACGCGGGACGGGGGCCGAACCAACTCGCGCAGTCGCTCTTCGCGTTCGCGGCAGGAGGGATGCTCGGCACCGGGCTCGGCCTCGGCCACTCCATCCTCATCGGCTTCGCCGCGAAGTCCGACTTCATCCTGGCCACGGCGGGTGAGGAGCTGGGGCTCGCGGGACTCTGCGCCATCTTCCTGCTCTACGCGCTGCTCGTGGAGCGCGGCTTCCGGGCCGGGCTCGCGCTGCGCGACGCGTTCGGGCGGCTGCTCGCGATCGGGCTCGCCTCGATCGTCGCGCTCCAGGTGTTCGTGATCGCGGGCGGCGTCATGGGGCTCATCCCGCTCACCGGCATGGCGATGCCGTTCCTCGCGCAGGGCGGTTCCTCGGTCGTCACCAACTGGATCATCGTGGCGCTGCTGATCCGCGTCAGCGACTCGGCGCGCGCCCAGCCCGTCCCCGCGGAGACCGCGTGACACGGCACATCCGGCACGCCGCCGCGTTCTGCGCGCTGCTGCTCGTCGCCCTGCTCGCCAACGCCACCCGCGTCCAGGTCGTCCAGGCCGGCGCGCTCGACGACAACCCGGCCAACCGCCGCAACGCCATCGTCCGCTTCGGTCAGCCGCGCGGCGACATCCTCGTCGACGGGCGGCCCGTCACCGGCTCCAGGGACACCGGCGAGCAGCTCCGCTACGAACGGACGTACCGGAACGGGCCGTTGTACGCACCCGTCACCGGCTTCGCCTCGCAGGTGTACGGCACGACCTTCCTGGAGAACACCGAGGACGACCTCCTCTCCGGCACCGATCCGATGCTCGCCCCGCTCCCCCTGTGGAACGACATCACCCGCACGCAGAACCCCGGCGGCAAGGTCGAGACCACCATCAAGGCGCCGGTGCAGCAGGCCGCGTACGCGGGTCTCGGCGGCAAGCGCGGGGCGGTCGTCGCGGTCGAGCCGTCCACCGGGAAGATCCTCGCGCTGGTCAGCACCCCCTCGTACGACCCCGAACGGCTCTCCGGGACCCGTGGTTCGGTCGCGGACAGCTGGGCGGAGCTGAACGGCAGCCCGGACAAGCCGATGCTGAACCGGGCGATCCGCCAGACCTACCCGCCCGGCTCGACGTTCAAGGTGGTGACGGCCGCGGCGGCGCTCGACTCGGGCACGGTGACGGACCTGGACGCGCCGACCAAGTCCCCGAGCCCGTACACGCTGCCGGGCACCACCACACAGCTGACCAACGAGGTGGAGGGCTGCAAGAACGCGAGTCTGCGCTACGCCTTCCGGTGGTCCTGCAACACGATGTTCGCGAAGCTCGGCGTCGACACGGGCCTCGGTCCGATGACGGAGACGGCGCGCGGCTTCGGCTTCGACGACGGCGGGCTGCGGATCCCGTCGTCCGTCGCCGCGTCCCACTTCGACACGTCGATGGACAAGGCGCAGCTCGCGCTCTCCGCCATCGGGCAGTACGACACCCGGGCGACGCCGTTGCAGATGGCGATGGTGTCGGCGGCCGTGGCGAACGGCGGCTCTGTCATGTCACCCCACCTTGTGGACCGTACGACGAGCGACGACGGCGACGTGGTCGACACCACGGGGGCCAGAACGCTGCGGCAGGCGATGAATCCGGGCACGGCGGCGCAGCTGCGCGAGATGATGACGCAGGTCGTCGAGGAGGGCACCGGCGCGAACGCGGCGATCCGCGGCGTGACCGTCGGCGGCAAGACGGGCACGGCCCAGCACGGCATCGACAACTCCGGCACGCCGTACGCCTGGTTCGTCTCCTGGGCGCAGGCGGCCGACGACCCGGAGCCCTCGGTGGCGGTCGCCGTGGTCGTCGAGGACGCGTCGGCGGACCGGGGGGACATCAGCGGGGGCGGCAGCGCGGCGCCCATCGCGAAGGCGGTGATGGAGGCGGCGATCAGCGCCCGCTGACCTCCTCGGTGGAGTCAGTCCGCCGCACCCGACGCGATCGCGTTCCCGACCTCCGCCACGCGCTCCCGCTCCTCGGCCGCGAAGCGCTCCGCGTCCAGCTTCTCGGCGATCTCCTCGTCCTGCGCCATGAGCCGGTCGAGGTTGGCGTCGCCCATCTCGAAGACGCCCATGTCGACGTACGCCTCCTGGAGGCGCTTGCCCCACAGGCCGATGTCCTTGACGCACGGCACGATGCGGGAGAACAGCAACTGCCGGAAGAGGGCGAGGAATTCGGAGTGCTCGCTGTACTCCTGGGCCTGCGCCCCGGGGATCCCGAAGTTCTCCAGCACCTCGACGCCGCGCAGCCTGTCGCGCATCAGGTAGCAGCCCTCGATGACGAACTCCTCGCGCTCGCGCAGTTCGGCGTCCGTGAGCTGCTTGTAGTAGTCGCGCAGCGCCATCCGGCCGAAGGCCACGTGCCGGGCCTCGTCCTGCATGACGTAGGCGAGGATCTGCCGGGGCAGCGGCTTGTCCGTGGTGTCGCGGAGCATGCCGAACGCGGCGAGCGCGAGGCCCTCGATGAGCACCTGCATGCCGAGGTAGGGCATGTCCCAGCGGGAGTCGCGCAGGGTGTCGCCGAGCAGCGACTGGAGGTTGTCGTTGATCGGGTAGAGCATCCCGATCTTCTCGTGCAGGAAGCGGCCGTAGATCTCCGCGTGCCGCGCCTCGTCCATGGTCTGCGTCGCGGAGTAGAACTTCGCGTCCAGGTCGGGGACCGACTCGACGATGCGGGCCGCGCACACCATGGCGCCCTGCTCGCCGTGGAGGAACTGGCTGAACTGCCAGGAGGCGTAGTGCTTGCGCAGCTCGCCCTTGTCCCTCTCGGTCATCTTCGCCCAGTGCGGCGTGCCGTAGAGGGTCATCGACTCGTCGGGGGTGCCGAGGGGGTCGAGCGGGTCGACCTCAAGGTCCCAGTCGATGCGCTTGGCGCCGTCCCACTGCTTGTCCTTGCCCTTCTGGTAGAGAGCGAGGAGGCGGTCGCGCCCATCGTCGTACTCCCAGCTGAGACGGGCCGAACCGGCGGACGGTACTTGCCAGTTGAGCCCAGCCGGCGGACTGGTGTAAAGCTCGTGCGTCGCCATGACGGCAGGCTCACACGCTGATGGACAAGGGGTCAACAAGTCGCGCGCAAGGGATTGACGGCCTTGCTGACAAGCAGTCTCATAAGAGTTGACCGCCGGTAACCCCGCGACAAGGCAGGAACAGTCATGACGACCGTGCCGGAAGACGTTTCGCTCGACGGCCTGCGGGACGCGCTCGGGCTGCTCAAGGACCGGGAGCAGGTCGCCGCCCGCCTCCTGGAGTCGTCCGCCAAGCACTCCTTCGACCCGGACAAGGATCTCGACTGGGACGCCCCTCTTGAGGAGGGCAAGTGGTTCTGGCCGCCGGAGCTCGTGTCGCTCTACGACACCCCGATGTGGAAGCGGATGTCCGAGGAGCAGCGGCTCGACCTCGCCCGGCACGAGGCCGCCTCGCTCACCTCGCTCGGCATCTGGTTCGAGATCATCCTGATGCAGCTGCTCGTCCGGCACATCTACGACAAGTCCGTGACCAGCGCGCATGTACGGTACGCCCTCACCGAGATCGCCGACGAGTGCCGGCACTCGATGATGTTCGCCCGGGTGATCCACAAGGGCGGCGCCCCGACGTACCCGGTCTCGCGCATCCACCACAACCTCGCGCGCGTCCTGAAGACGGTCTCCACCACCCCCGGCTCCTTCGCCTGCACCCTCCTCGGCGAGGAGATCCTCGACTGGATGCAGCGCCTCACGTTCCCGGACGAGCGCGTCCAGACGCTGGTGCGCGGCGTGACCCGCATCCACGTCGTCGAAGAGGCGCGCCATGTCCGGTACGCGCGGGAGGAGTTGCGGCGCCAGATGGTGACCGCGCCCCGCTGGGAGCGCGAGCTCACCCGCCTCAGCTGCGGCGAGGCCGCACGGGTCTTCTCCATCGCCTTCGTGAACCCCGAGGTCTACACCAACGTCGGCCTCGACCGGCGCGAGGCCGTGGCCCAGGTGAAGGCGAGCGGCCACCGCAGGGAGGTCATGCAGAGCGGGGCGAAGCGGCTCACGGACTTTTTGGACGACATCGGTGTGATGCGCGGTGTCGGGCGACGGCTTTGGCGGTCGTCAGGGCTGCTCGCCTAGGTTTCTTCGCTGCGGGTGCGCTGTGGCTGGTCGCGCCCGCGCGGCGGAGCCGCAGATGTCCCGGTCCCGCGCCCCTGAAGGGGCGCACCCCGAGTTACGCTGCGGGCATGACTTCGCCTGCCGCCACCCCTGCCTACCGTCGCATGAGCGTCGAGGCGCGGCGGCGGCAGTTGCTGGACTCCGCGCTCACCCTCTTCGCGCACCGCGCGCCCGAGGAGGTCAACCTCGACGACGTCGCCGAGGCGGCCGGGGTCTCGCGCCCGCTCGTCTACCGCTACTTCCCCGGCGGGAAGCAGCAGCTGTACGAGGCCGCGCTGCGGTCCGCCGCCGACGACCTGGAGCAGTGCTTCGCCGAGCCGCCGGACGGGCCGCTCACCCGGCGGCTCTCCCGGGCCCTCGACCGGTACCTGGCCTTCGTCGACCAGCACGACACGGGGTTCAGCGCACTGCTCCAGGGCGGCAGCGTGGTGGAGACCTCACGGACGACCGCCATCGTCGACGGCGTGCGCCGGGCCGCCGCCGAGCACATCCTCAGCCACCTGGGCGTGCCGGAGCCGGGTCCGCGGCTGCGGATGACGGTACGGATGTGGATCACGGCGGTCGAGGCGGCCTCGCTGATCTGGCTGGACGAGGAGAAGCAGCCGCCCCTCGACGACCTGCGGGACATGCTCGTGGAGCAGTTCATGGCGGTGCTCGTGACGACGGCGGGACGCGACCCGCAGACCGCGGACGTCGTCCGGTGGGCGCTGACCCTGGAGTCGCCGGAGGGCCCCGTCGGCGACCTCGCCCGGGGCGTGCTGCCCGTGGTGGCCGACGCGGCACACCTGCTCTGAGCCCTCTTCGCCCCGCGTGGTGTGACACTGGGGGCGTGAAGAGCGAAGACACCCCGTTCGTGGGCGGCCCCCTGGACGGCCGGGTGCTCCCGGTCCTCGTCGGGCCGACGGGGCATCCCCCGAAGACGTACCGCGTCCCGGTCCCCGACGACGCGGGCGGTCCCCCGACGGTCCTCGTGTACCGCCGTACCCCCGCCAGGCCCGGCAAGTGGCAGTACGAGTTCGACCCGGAGGGCGACAAGGGTGGCGGCCTGAAGTGGCCGTGGTCCAAACCGGGACCTCGCTGACCGTGCGCCTCTGCGGGTAGGTCGTGGCTGATCGCGCAGTTCCCCGCGCCCCTGACCCCGCACCTTCGCCCCGCCCCCCTGAAGCGCCCCCCCGCAGGGGGGATTTCAGGGGCGCGGGGAACTGCGCGACCAGCCACCGCCCACCCGCAGGCACAAACGGCGGGACGCGGGGATTTCAGGGGCGCGGGGAACTGCGCGGTCAGCCCCCACCCGCCCGCAGATGTGGACGACGGGACGCAACCCGCCACGCCGACGCCCCCTGCAAGGGTGACCCAGGTTGCGCCGACCGACCCCCGCCGGGAGGCGACCCCCGCGGCCGGGCCGGAAGCTCACCCTGCGCGCAGGAGAGCCCTCCGCGCACCGGAGGTGATGACGTGTCAGACACGCTGCTGCGGTGGGTCTGCACAGGGGCCGCCCTCGGCGCCCTGTGCATGACCGCTCCCCCGGCCCAGGCGGCCCCGACCCCGGAAGGGCGCAGCGTCACCGCCCTCCTGACGGACCTTCACCGGCTCTACCAAGCGGCCGAGGAAGCCTCGGAGACGTACAACGCGACCGAGGAGAAGCTGAAGAAGCAGCGAGCCAGAGCCAAGGCTCTGGACGACGCGCTGGCGAAGGCGCGCGCCGCCGTGCGCGACAGCCGGGGCGACGCGGGCCTGTTCGCCCGGCAGCAGTACCAGGGCACCACCGAGCTCTCCCCCTACGTACGGCTGCTGCTCGCCCGCGACCCGCAGCGCGCCCTCGACCAGGGTCACGTCATCGGGCGGATGGCCGCGGGCCGGGCCGCCACGGTGGAGCGGCTGCTCGGCGGCGAGAAGAAGGCGGACGACCTCGCGAGGGCGGCGAAGAAGGCACTGACGGACCGGGCCGCGCTCGCCGCACGCCAGAAGAAGCAGCGCGACAAGGTCGAGGGCCAGCTGCGGGAGGTGGAGGAGCTGCTCTCCTCCCTGAGCGCGGACCAGCTGGCCGCGCTCATGGAGGCGGAGGAGGCGGGCACGGCCGAGGCGCAGGAGAAGTTCCTGGCGTCGGGCGCGCTCGGGGAGCCTGGGGCGTACGGAGCGCCCGGGGCACACGGGGCGTCCGGTGCGCGCGGGGCGCGCGGTGGGAGCCCCGCCACCCGGCCCCCCTCCCGCCAGGGCGACAAGGCGCTCGACTACGCGGTCCGGCAGATCGGCCGGCCCTACAAGTGGGGCGCCGAGGGCCCGAAGGCGTTCGACTGCTCGGGGCTGACCTCGCGGGCCTGGGCGCACGCGGGCCGGAAGATCCCGCGGACCAGCCAGGAGCAGTGGGCCGAGCTGCGCCGCATCCCCCTGTCGAAGCTGCGCCCCGGTGACCTCGTCGTCTACTTCCGCAGGGCCACGCACGTGGCGATGTACCTGGGCGACGGCAAGGTCGTCCAGGCACCGCGCCCCGGCGCCCGCGTCAAGGTCTCGCCGATCGCGGCGAACCCGGTGCTCGGCGCGGTGCGGCCCGACCCCGGGGGCCGGGCCGTGTCGGCGTACACGCCGCCGAAGCTGCCCGAGGGCGCCACCTCGGGCAGCGACCTCGGGTACGGCGCGGGTCAGGCGCCGGGCGCCACCGACTCCAGGTAGGCGGCCGCCTTCTCCGGGTCGAAGAAGAAGTTCTCGAAGTCGGCCGGGTCGTTGAAGCCGTTGGCGAACCGGTCGGCGACCGGTTGCAGCTGACCGGCCGCGCCGAGGATGTTCAGGACGTGCTCCGGCGGGGCGCCCAGCATGGCGTTGGTCCACTTGGTGACCCACTGCGCGGTGTCCCAGTAGCGGTCGAACGCCGACTGCATCCACTCCGCGTCGAACGGCTTGTCGCCGTGCTCGACGATGGAGGAGATGTACGAGGCGGCGCACTTGGACGCCGAGTTGGAGCCCTGGCCGGTGATCGGGTCGTTGGCGACGACGACGTCGGCGACGCCGAGGACCAGGCCACCGCTGGGGAGCCGGCCGATGGGCTTGCGCACGGTGGGGGCGTAGCGCCCGGCCAGCGTGCCGCCCGCGTCGGTCAGCTCGACCTTCGTGGCGCGCGCGTACTCCCAGGGCAGGAACTTCTCCAGGAGTTCGAGGGTGAGCGCCAGGTGCTCGCTCGGGTCCTTGACGCCCTGGAAGACGTCGAGCGGGCCGCCGGGGATGCCCTCCCAGAAGAGGATGTCCGCGCGGCCCGACGTGGTGAGCGTCGGCATGACGAAGAGCTCGCCGACGCCGGGCACGAGGTTGCAGCGCACCGCGTCGAACTCGGGGTGCTCGGGGCGCGGGCCGAGCCCGTGGACGTACGCCACGGAGAGCGCGCGCTGCGGGGCGTCGAACGGCGAGCGGGAGGCGTCGCGCTCGAACATGGACACCAGCTCGCCCTTGCCCGCCGAGACGAGCACCAGGTCGTAGGTGCGCGCGAAGTAGTCGAGGTCGGAGACGGCCGCGCCGTGGATGACCAGCTGGCCGCCGCGCTGCGCGAACGTCTCCATCCAGCCCGCCATCTTCACGCGCTGGTCGACGGATTGCGCGTACCCGTCGAGCTTGCCGACCCAGTCGATGACGCGGGAGGAGTCGGGGCCTGCGACCGAGACGCCGACGCCCTCGATCTTCGGGGCCTGCGACTCCCAGAAGTTGGCCTGGATGTCCCGCTCGTGCTGGAGCGCGGTGTGGAACATGCACTGCGTGGACATGACCCGGCCCGACCGGATCTCGTCCGCCGTGCGGTTGGACATCAGGGTGACCTCGTACCCCTGCGCCTGGAGCCCGAGAGCGATCTGGAGCCCGGACTGCCCGGCTCCGACGACAAGTATCTTCCGCATAGGGGGTCCTTCTTCTTCCTCAGGGCTCTTACTCAGGGGTTACGTCGAGCGCGTGGCCGACCAGGGCGAGCAGCGACTCGATGACCGAGATGCGCTGCCGTGCGTCCATGATCAGCACCGGTATGTGCGGCGGCACCGTCAGCGCCTCGCGCACGTCCGCGGGCTCGAACTTCTCGCTGCCGTCGAAGTGGTTGACGGCCACGATGTACGGCAGGCCGCAGCTCTCGAAGTAGTCGAGCGCGGGGAAGCAGTCGGACAGGCGGCGGGTGTCGGCCAGCACGACGGCGCCGATCGCGCCGCGCACCAGGTCGTCCCACATGAACCAGAAGCGCTGCTGCCCGGGCGTGCCGAAGAGGTAGAGCACCAGGTCGTCGTCGAGCGTGATGCGCCCGAAGTCCATGGCGACCGTGGTGGTCGTCTTCTCCGGGGTCCCGCTCAGGTCGTCGGTGTCGGCGCTCGCCTGCGTCATCAGCGCCTCCGTCTGGAGGGGCGTGATCTCGGAGACGGCGGTCACCAGCGTCGTCTTGCCGACGCCGAAACCGCCCGCCACCACTATCTTCGTGGCGATCGGGGCACGTGACCTGTCCGTCTGCCAGGCCTGCAACTGACCCTCGTTGTCGAGGAGTTCAGAGACGGCGGAGTCCACTCAGCACCCTTTCCAGCAGTGCGCGGTCGGGCTGTCCCGGGCCGTGGCCCGTTCCGTACACGCGGATCTTTCCCTGGTCGGCGAGGTCGCTGAGCAGTACGCGGACCACGCCGAGCGGCATCTTCAGGAGCGCCGCGATCTCCGCGACCGTACGCATGCGGCGGCAGATCTCGACGATCGCCCGCATCTCCGGCATGACCTTCGACAGCGTGCCCTTGGGCAGTTCGAGGCGCTCGTCGGGCGCTTCGAGCGCCGGGTTGCTGGCCACGAACGTCTCGACGAGCAGGACGTGGCCGAACCTGGTCCGCCCGCCGGTCAGCGAGTAGGGACGCACACGGGCGGGTTTTCGGTCGCCGCCGCGCTGGGGCAGCTTCGGCGACGTGCGGCTGCTGCTCCTGCTGCTCATCGGGCGCTCTCCATCGACTGGCGCAGTTCGCTGCGGAGTTCGGGGGTGAGGACGTGCCCGGCGCGGCCGACGAAGAGCGCCATGTGGTATGCGACGACGCTCATGTCGCAGTCCGGTGTGGCGTGCACGCCGAGCAGCGAGCCGTCGCTGATCGCCATCACGAAGAGGCTGCCCTCCTCCATCGCCACCACGGTCTGCTTGACCGCGCCGCCGTCCATCAGCTTGGCGGCGCCGATGGTGAGGGAGCCGAGCCCGGAGACGATGGTGGCGAGGTCCGCACTGGACCCCTTGGGCCCCGAGGGCTTCGCCGCGGGACGCTCGGCGTTGCGCCCGGGGTCGGAGGAGAGCAGCAGCAGCCCGTCGGAGGAGACGACCGCGACGGAGAGGAGTCCGGGCACCTCCTCCACCAGGTTGGTCAGGAGCCAGTGCAGATTGCGGGCTTCACTGCTCAGGCCCGCGGATCCGGTCTGCGCGGCGGGTGCTGCGGATGTTGCGGATGCTGCGGGTTCGGCGGGTGTGGCGGACGAACTGGGCGTGCGCATGGGCGCAGTCAACTGCTTGCCTCCTCGACTGAGTCCCCCATTACGTCTGCGGCTCGTTCATTCTGGTCCGACGGCTTCGTCGTCTCTTCCCCGGCGCCTTCCCCCGCGATCTCGGCCTCCACGTCCCGTCGGCCGCTGATCGCGCCCTGGTGGAAGCCGCCGAGGCGGCGGCGGAGTGCTTCGGCGTCCACGGAGCCGGTGCGCGGCCTGGGCGCGGCGGTCGCGGGCGCGGTGATCTTCGGGGTGCGCTTGGGCAGTCCCTTGTCGGTGACGCGCTCCCACTTGGGGGGCGCGGGCGCCGCCGCGGGCTCCGGGGCCGGGTCGTCCGGGTCCTCGTCGGGGTCGGGCTCCAGGGGCTGGGGCGGCACGAGCTCCATCGTGGTCTCCGCCGACGGCGAAGGCTCGGAGTCGGCCTCGGTCCCGGGCTCGGACTCCAGCTCCGGTTCGGGCCCGGCCTCGGACTTCGGCTCCGGCTCCGGCTCCGGCTCCGGCTCCGGCTCGGGAGAAGGCGAAGGGAGCGCCGTCTCCAGGGTCCGCTCGGCCGCCGCGATCAGCGGATCCTCACCGGAACCGGGGGCGCTGGTCAGACGCCCGGGAAGCACGTTGGAGTTGGCCTCGGCCTCGGAGCCCGGCAGCTGCGTCAGGGGCTCACCGGCGCGCGGCGGCGCGACCACCGCGGCCTGCGCGGGCGCCTCCGCGAGGATTCCCTCGGGCAGCACGACGACCGCAGCGACACCGCCCTGCTTCTGCTCCCGCAGCCGCACCCGCGCCCCGTGCCGGGCCGCGAGCCGCGCGACGACGTAGAGGCCGAGCCCGAGTCCGTCCCCGCTCTCCTGGTCGTGCACGGCGTCGGGGTCGAAGTCCGCGAGGCGGGCGTTGAGCTCCCGCATCCGGTCCTGCGGGACGCCGATGCCCTCGTCCTGGACGGAGAGCATGACCTCGCCGTTCTCCAGGAGCCAGCCGGAGACCTCGACGGAGGCGTCCGGCGGCGAGAACGAGGTCGCGTTCTCCAGGAGCTCGGCGGTGAGGTGGCTGATGTCGTCGGCGGCGAACCCCGCCACGTGCGCGTGCGGCGGCAGCGTGGCGATGCGGACGCGTTCGTACCGCTCGATCTCGGAGACCGCCGCGCGCACGACGTCGACGAGCGGGACCGCGCCCGGGTGCTGGTGGCCGTGCTCGGCGCCGGCGAGGACCAGGAGGTTCTCGCTGTGCCGGCGCATGACCGTCGCCAGGTGGTCGAGCTTGAAGAGGGTGGCGAGCCGGTCGGGGTCCTGCTCGCGGTCCTCCAGGTTCTCGATGACGGCGAGCTGGCGCTCGACCAGGCCGAGGGTGCGCAGGGCGAGGTTGACGAAGGTGCCGTGGATGGACTGGCGCACCTGCTCCAGGTGCGCGGAGGCCTCGGCGAGCTCCTCGCGCAGCGCCGCGCGCTCGTCGGCCATGGACTGCCGCTGCCCGATGAGGTGCTTGCGGTCCGATTCGAGGGTGGCGAGGCGCTCGGTGAGGGCGGCCGCGTGGCCGTGCAGCGCGTTGACGGAGCGGACGACCTGGGCGAACTCGTCGTCGCGGCCGGTGAAGCGGATCGGCTCCTGGGGCGCGGGCTCGGTGGCGAGGCGGGCCGAGCCGAGGCGCAGGACGGCGAGCGGGCGGGTCAGCGAGCGGGCCGCGCCCATGGCGAAGCCGACCGCGACGAGCAGGCAGACGCCGACGAGCGCGATGCGGATCTCCAGGGCCGTGACGTCGTCGTCGCGCAGCTGGGCGAGGTGCTTGGTGCGCTCGACGCCGAGCGCGGACTCGGCGCCGCGCATCGTCTCGATGCGGGCGGAGAGCGCGGCGTCGACCTTCTTGCGGTCGTAGCGCCGCTCGTCGGCGGAGAGCGTGGGCTGGTCGGTGAGGCGCTTGAGGTACTTCTCCGCGGCGCTGACCTCGGCGCCCGTGACGGTCGACTCGTACGTGGCGCGGGCCGGGTCGCCCGCCGCGTCGCGGAAGTCGGCGAGCGCGGCCAGCTCGCGCACCCGGGCCTGCTGGGCGGCGCCGCTGAGCTCGTCGCGGCGCTTCGCGTCGGCCGTGGCCTCGTCGGTGCCGGTGGCCGGCAGGCCGGTGACCGGGTCGACGGCGGGGGTGCCGGTGGGGCGGGGCAGGGAGAGGGCGGCGAGGAGCAGGCCGCGGGCGGCGGCGGCCTGTTCGACGGCGTGGTCGAGGTCGGCGAGGGCGAGTGCGCCCTTGTTCGCCTCGGGGGGCAGTTGCTCGGCGAGGTCGCGGGTGAGGCCGTGGAGTTCGGCGATGACCTTGGTGTACGCCTCGTGGGCTTGGAGAGCGGTGCTCTTGCCGGTGAGCGCCGCTCTGCGCACGGCGGCGATGTCCGCGAGGTCGGCGCGGAGCGCGGCGGGCGCGTCGGCGCCGCGCAGCTCGTCGACCTGCCGGTCGACGCGGGCGCTGCGGCTCTCGGAGAGGCCCTTGCCCTGCGGGCGCCCGGCGGCGATGAAGGACGTGACCTCGTCCCGCTCGTCGGCGAGGGAGTGGCCGAGGGAGACCGCCTGCTGGGTCTGTTCGGCGAGCGTCACCAGGCTCTGGGTGTCGTTCAGCCGGTCGGACGCCGCGATGATCGCGGGCGCGCCCGCTCCCGCGACGGCGGCGGCCACGACGGCGACGGCGACAATCAGCCGATTGCGCACGCGGGCGGTGGGCGCCTTGTTGACCGGGGGCACCGGGGCAGGGGGTGTCGCGGCGGAGGCGTCGGGGCCGACGGGCCTCAGGGCAGGCGTGGCGGCCTTGCCGCCGGGTGCGGTGGCCTTGCCGCCGGGGGCTGCGGCCCGGCCCGGAGCGGCGGCCGGCTTCACGCCCGCCCCGGCGTCCGGGGAGGAAGCGGCTCCAGGGGGTGGAGCCGCGCCCGCGGAGGCGTCCGTGGCCGTACCCTCCGGCGCACGCTCGGTCGGAGTGGTCGCGCCCGGCGTGGCCCCGTCAGGGGCCGTCTGCTTGCCTTTGCGCCGAGGCCGCATCTTCTGCACCGGTGCTCGCATTCTCGTTCTCGTCTGCCCATGGGCCCGGGTGACGACCTGTCAACACGAGCGCTCCCCCCGGTACGGCTCCTGACCCTTCCAGTGCCGGTGAGTAGCGGTCGCGCATCGCCTGGCCGGCCACCCGAAGGAGTGAACATCGGCGGGGAGTTGGCGGGCAAGTCCCGGCAGGGCCGATGCGGGGCCCGACCGGTGCGCCGGTTGGACGTCTCCCACCGGCTTTGGCAGGATGCGCCGCCACACCCTTGCCGGAGTTGATCATTCCGGTCGAATTCCGGCGCACGGCCCGCCCGTACGAGCCGGTCCGGTGCCCCTTTGCGGCTTCTGGCGGGCCTTGTGAAGGGCTCGTGCAGACTGGCCGGATGCGCATCGAACTCGCCACCGAGCCCGGCGACCCCGCACGCCCCAACGAGGACTACGCGGCGGTCGCGCTTCCCGCGTCCGGACAGGGTGGATCGCTCGTCCTCCTGGACGGCGTGACGCCGCCCGAGGGCTCGGTGGGCTGTCCGCATTCCGTCCCCTGGTTCACTTCGCGCCTCGGCGGCGCACTGGGCGAACTGTCCGTTTCACGCCCGGATATGACGCTCTCTGAGATCCTCGCGGCCGGCATCTCTCGTACCGCCGAGTCCCATGGTTCAACCTGTGACCTTTCTCACCCGCGCACACCACAGGCAACCGTCGTGCTCGTACGGTGGGACGCGGAACGCGTCGAGCACCTGGTCCTGTCCGACTCGGCGCTCCTCATGGCGGGCCCGGGCGGCGCGGTGACCGCCGTGCTCGACCGCCGCCTCGCCGAACTGCCACCCGCGGTCCGGGCCCTGCGCGACGAGGTGCGCGCCCTGCCCCGCGGCTCGGCCGAGCGGGACGTGGCGGCCCGTGCCTACGGCGTCGCGGTCGAGGCGCTGCGCAACGCGGAGGACGGCTTCTTCACCGCCGCCGCCGACCCCTCGGCCGCCCTGCGCGCCGTGACGGGCGAGACCCCGCGGGCGGTGGTCACGGCGGTGGCGGCGCTCACCGACGGGGCCGGGCGGTGGGTCGAGACGTTCCGCGAGGGCGACTGGGCCGAGTGCTTCGCGCTGCTGCGCAAGGAGGGCCCGCAGCACCTGATCGACCGGGTGCGGGAGTTGGAGCGCGCGGACCCGGACCGCCTCGCCTTCCCGCGCGGGAAGCGGCACGACGACGCGGCGGTCGTCTACGCGGAGCTGTGACACGGGCTCCGAGAGGTCCGGATCATGTGCGGGGTGCGCGCGTACGGCTCACGAGTCCGCACCGGCGTTCAGGCGGCCGAGGAGCCGGGCGAGTTCGGCGACCTCCGCCCGGTCCCAGCTGGCCAGACGGCGCACGTAGCTGGCGCGGCGGGCGGCGCGCACCGTGCGGAAGCGGGTGCGGCCGTCGGGCGTGAGCCGGATGAGCCAGGCGCGCCCGTCGGCCGGGTCAGGCTCGCGGGCGACCAGGCCGAGCTCCTCAAGTGCCCGCAGCTGGCGGCTCATCGTGGCCTTGCCGACACCGATGTAGGCGGCGAGGTCGGTGGCCCGCTGCGGCCCGGAGTCGTCCAGGCGGACGAGCAGTCCGTACGCGGCGGGCTCCAGGTCGGGGTGGACCTGGCGGGCCATCTCGCCCGACGAGGCCCGCGCGCGGCGCAGCAGGACCGACAACTCCCGTTCGAGGGCGAGGAACTCACGGTCCTCCCCCTGTTCGACGGCATCCCGCGCGCCGCGCTCCACACGCTCTTCTGCAGCACCCATGTCCGCTTTCCCGATTCTGAAAGTTATCGCCGGAAGGCCCTCGCGCCGCGGCCGTGGCGGCAGCGGCCTGACCAGTATTTCGCAAGGTGGAGACGGTCCCGTCCGGCAGGCACCGCCACAGGAGTGGACCAACGGCAGCGCCTCGCCCCTCTTCCCTGGCAGTGGTCTACGTGCGTAGCTTTTTAAGTGACATGTTCACACCATTCGACATGTCGCAAGGTCCCCCCAGCGCACCACCGAGGCCTTCGGAGGCATACCCATGCCCGTGCACAGACCCGGACCGGCCCGCCGCTCGCGCTTGTCGCCGGCGGGGGTTCTCCTCGCAGCTCTCTCCGCCCTCTCCCTCCTCCTGACGCTCCCCACGGCGGCTCGGGCGGACGACGTCCCGCCGCGCGGCTCCGCCCGCCTCGGCCAGGGCGTCATCGAGCACGACGGCCAGGGCGGCCTGCCCAGCGGCGGCGGCGCCACGCAGACCGAGGGCGTCGACGTCAGCAGCCACCAGGGCAACGTCGCCTGGTCCACGCTGTGGAACAGCGGTGTGAAGTGGGCCTACGTGAAGGCCACCGAGGGCACGTACTACAAGAACCCCTACTTCGCCCAGCAGTACAACGGTTCGTACAACGTGGGCATGATCCGTGGCGCGTACCACTTCGCGACCCCCGACACCGCGAGCGGCGCCGCCCAGGCCAACTACTTCGTGGACAACGGCGGCGGCTGGTCGCGCGACGGCAGGACGCTGCCGGGCGCCCTCGACATCGAGTGGAACCCGTACGGGGCGGCCTGCTTCGGCAAGACCCAGGCCGGAATGGTCAGCTGGATCCGGGACTTCCTGAACACCTACAAGGCCCGCACCGGGCGCGACGCCGTCATCTACACCGCCACCAGCTGGTGGAAGCAGTGCACCGGCAACTACAGCGGCTTCGGCGCCAGCAACCCCCTGTGGATCGCCCGCTACAACACCAGCCCGGGTGAACTCCCGGCCGGCTGGGGCTTCCACACCATGTGGCAGTACACCTCGTCGGGACCGACGGTCGGCGACCACAACAAGTTCAACGGCGCCCTCGACCGGGTGCAGGCGCTCGCCAACGGCTGAGCACACGTGAGCGGTGGCCGCCCCGACGCCGGGCCGGCCACCGCTCACCCACGGCGCCCTACGCCGCGGCCGGGACCTTCACCTCCGCCTCGGTGAGCGCCAGTTCGAGCACCTGGCGCACGTCCGTCACCGCGTGCACGTCCAGCTTCTCCAGGACCTCGGCAGGCACGTCGTCGAGGTCCGCCTCGTTCCGCTTCGGGATGATCACCGTGGTGATCCCGGCGCGGTGCGCGGCGAGCAGCTTCTGCTTGACGCCGCCGATCGGCAGGACCCGGCCGGTCAGCGAGACCTCACCGGTCATCGCCACGTCCGTCCGGACGAGCCGCCCGCTGAGCAGCGACGCGAGGGCCGTCGTCATCGTGACGCCCGCGCTCGGCCCGTCCTTGGGGACGGCGCCCGCCGGGAAGTGGATGTGCACGCCGCGCTCCTTCAGGTCGGCGACGGGCAGCTCCAGCTCCGCGCCGCGCGAGCGCAGGAAGCTCAGCGCGATCTGCGCCGACTCCTTCATGACGTCACCCAGCTGGCCGGTGAGCGTGAGCCCCGAGGCGCCGGTCTCCGGGTCGGCGAGCGACGCCTCCACGAACAGCACGTCGCCGCCCGCCCCGGTGACCGCGAGCCCGGTCGCCACGCCCGGCACCGCCGTGCGCCGCTCGGCCGGGTCCTGCGCGGACTCGGGCACGTGCCGCGGCCGCCCGAGCAGACCGCGCAGGTCGTCGTCGGTGACGGTGAACGGCAGCTCCCTGTCGCCCAGTTCGTGCTGGGCCGCGACCTTGCGGAGCAGCCGCGCCACCGACCGCTCCAGGTTGCGCACGCCGGCCTCGCGCGTGTACTCGCCGGCGAGCTTGCGCAGCGCGCTCTCGTCGAGGATGACCTCGTCCTTCTCCAGTCCTGCCCGGTCGAGCTGGCGCGGGAGCAGGTGGTCGCGGGCGATGACGACCTTCTCGTCCTCGGTGTAGCCGTCGAGGCGGACGAGCTCCATGCGGTCGAGCAGCGCCTCCGGGATGGCTTCGAGGACGTTCGCCGTGGCGAGGAAGACGACGTCGCTCAGGTCCAGCTCGACCTCCAGGTAGTGGTCCCGGAAGGTGTGGTTCTGCGCCGGGTCGAGGACTTCGAGGAGGGCGGCGGCCGGGTCGCCCCGGAAGTCCGACCCCACCTTGTCGATCTCGTCGAGGAGCACCACCGGGTTCATCGACCCGGCCTCCTTGATGGCCCGCACGATGCGTCCGGGCAGCGCCCCGACGTACGTGCGGCGGTGGCCGCGGATCTCCGCCTCGTCCCGTACGCCGCCGAGCGCGACCCGCACGAACTTGCGGCCCATGGCGTGCGCGACGGACTCGCCGAGCGAGGTCTTGCCGACGCCGGGCGGGCCGACGAGGGCGAGCACGGCGCCGCCGCGGCGCCCGCCGACGACTCCCAGGCCGCGGTCGGCGCGGCGCTTGCGCACGGCGAGGTACTCGGTGATGCGCTCCTTCACGTCGTCGAGGCCCGCGTGCTCGGCGTCGAGGATCCGCTGGGCGCCCTTGATGTCGTACTCGTCCTCGGTGCGCTCGTTCCACGGCAGTTCGAGCACGGTGTCCAGCCACGTCCTGATCCAGGAGCCCTCGGGCGACTGGTCGCTCGCGCGCTCCAGCTTGTCGACCTCCTTGAGGGCGGCCTCGCGGACCTTCTCGGGAAGGTCGGCGGCCTCGACGCGGGCGCGGTAGTCATCGGACTCCTCGCCCTCCTTCTCGCCGTTGATCTCGCGCAGCTCCTTGCGGACGGCGTCGAGCTGGCGCCGCAGCAGGAACTCGCGCTGCTGCTTGTCCACGCCCTCCTGTACGTCCTTGGCGATGGACTCGGCGACGTCCTGCTCGGCGAGGTGCTCGCGCAGCTGCTCGGTGGCCAGCCTGAGGCGGGCCACGGCGTCCTCGGTCTCCAGGAGCTGGACCTTCTGCTGGGTGGTCAGGAACGGCGAGTAACCGGAGTTGTCGGCGAGCGCGGAGACGTCGTCGATCTGGGTGACCCGGTCGACGACCTGCCAGGCGCCGCGCTTCTTCAGCCAGCTGGTGGCGAGCGCCTTGTACTCCTTGACGAGCTCGGTGACGGCACCGGGCAGGGGGTCGGGCACGGAGTCCTCGACCTGCTGCCCCTCGACCCAGAGGGCGGCGCCGGGACCGGTCGTGCCCGCGCCGATGCGCACGCGGCTCCGGCCGCGGATGAGGGCGCCGGGGTCGCCGTCGGAGAGCCGGCCGACCTGCTCGACGGTGCCGAGGACACCGGTCGCGGCGTACGTCCCGTCGATGCGCGGAACAAGCAGCACCTTCGGCTTGCTGTCGCCACTGGAACGGGCGGCGGCCTGGGCGGCCTCCACCGCGGCGCGCACATCGGCGTCGGAGAGGTCGAACGGAACCACCATGCCGGGCAGGACCACCTCGTCGTCGAGCGGCAGCACGGGCAGAGTGAGCGGTGTGTACGAGGTGGACTCAGTAGCCATGATCTCCCCTTCGGCATTCAAGTTGAGCTGTATCGACTCAATGGTTATGAGCGCCGAGTTGTTCCCCGGTCCGTGTTCGCTCTGAGCGATCACGAAAAAGGGTGGCTCGGGGCCCTGGCTCGCCGTGGCTCGTTCCGGTCACGCACCCCCCCACGTACCGTTCCCTCCCGGCCGTCCCCTTGGGACCGTGGACGCTCCGACTCCCACGGAGGGGATCCATGGTGGACACACCCGAGAACGGTGACGGTGGCGTGCGGGACGTGACCGGGCAGCTCGTGGAGCACGCACTGGGGCATCTCTTCTCGGCGGCGCTGCGCACGGCGGCGCTCTGCCGGGCGGCCGACCATCTGGCGGCGGGGCCGCGCACCGCCGAGCAACTGGCCGAGCTGACCGGCACCCACGCCGGACACCTCCGCCGCGTCCTGCGCTTTCTCGCCACCCGCGGCGTCTTCCGCGAGGACGGGGCGGGCGCGTTCCACCTGACCCCGCTCGCGGACGCGCTCCGCACCGATGTGCCGGACTCCCTGCACCCTGCGGTCGTGCTGCTGACCGACCAGGCGTTCCGGCGGACCTCCGCGGGTCTTGAGGAGACGGTCCGCACGGCGGGCCCGTCCTTCGAACGGGCCTTCGGCAAGCCGTTCTTCGCGTACCTGGCCGAGGACCCCGCGCTGCGGGAGCTCTTCGACAGCGGCATGGCGTCGCTCTCGGGTCCGGTCGACGCGGTGATCGCCGGGACGTACCCCTTCCCGGAGAAGGGCACCGTGGTGGACGTCGGCGGCGGCCGCGGCGGGCTGCTGCGCGCGGTCCTGCGCGGGCGGCCCGGCCTGACCGGCGTCCTCTTCGACCAGACGCCCGCGGTGAGCACGAACCTCCTGGGCGGCGACGAGGAGTTGCGCGGCAGGTGGCGGGCCGAGTCCGGGGACTTCTTCGCGGAGGTCCCGGCGGGCGGCGACATCTACGTGCTCAAGCACGTCCTGCACGACTGGCCCGACGCCGACTGCGGACGGATCCTGCGCAACTGCCGCGCGGCGATGGCCCCGGACGCCCGCCTCCTGATCGTCGACTGCGTCCTGCCGTCCGGCAACGAGCCGCACATCGGCAAGACCCTGGACGTGGCCATGGCGGCGATCGTGGACGGCCAGGAACGCACGGAGGACGAGTTCGCCGCGCTACTCGTAGGCGCGGGCCTCCGCCTGACCCGCATCCTCCCGACCGACACGTTCCCCTCAATCGTGGAGGCAGTAGCGGCCCCCTGAGCCGACGCCGCGAAACGAAGCCGCCGCCCAGGGGCGCAGAGCACGAGCCGAACGACAGCGCGTCACCGCCGCCCAGGGGCGCGGGGAACTGCGCGCCCAGCCACACCCGGCCGGCACCCGAGACCGAGACAGGCGGCAGCCCACGGCGGCCAAGGCGCGGAGCACCAGCCGGGCGACGGCGCGAAGCCGCCGCCCAGGGGCGCGGGGAACTGCGCGCTCAGCCACAGCCGAGCGGCACCTGACCGCCGGGCGAGGGGGGGCGCTCCGCTCAGGGACCGGGGCGCCCCCTGCCCCCGACCGCGAAGATCAACAAGTGCAGAATGACCGCATGTCGACGACCAACGCCCCCGAGGCGGCCCGCCCCACCCCGCAGCCCGCGTCCCTCGACGACGCCGCGGCGATCGGCCGCACCCTGGCCCTCGCCTTCGACGACGACCCGATGATGCGCTGGTTCTTCCCGGACGCGGCGACCCGCGAGGCGGGCCTCGGACGCTACTTCGCCACTCTCCTCACCCGGCAGTACGGCCGCCACGGCGTCTGCGAACGGACCGCCGCGGCGGCCGCCTTCTGGGTGCCGCCGGGCGCGCAGGACAAGGCCGTGCCCGACGCGGAGACCGTCGAGGAGCTCGCGGAGATACTCGGCGACCGGGCCCCGCTGTTCCGCGAGGCCACGGCGGCCGCCGCCGGACACGGCCCCGAGGAGCCGCACTGGTACCTGGCGGTGCTCGGCGCCGACCCCGCCGCCCAGGGGCAGGGACACGGAGCCGCCCTCCTGCGCTCGGGCCTCGCGCAGGCCGACGAGGCCGGGCTGCCCGTCTACCTGGAGTCATCCAAGGCGGACAACCTGCCCGTCTACGAGCACTTCGGCTTCACGGTGCTCGGCGAGGTGCGGCTGCCGGGCGGCGGCCCGACCCTGTGGGCGATGCGCCGCGCGCCGCGCCGGGACGGCGCCTGAGCAACGGCCAGGTGGCGACGCCGACAAGCAGCGCGAGCAGGTGCCCCCAGTTCGTCATCGGGTCGGCGAACGCGATCAGGTCGTCGACCAGCATCCCGCCGAAGCCGACGAGGACGGGCCAGCGCAGCCACGGCGTGAGCAGCCCCGCGAGCGCGCCGACGCTGGCGGCCACCCCGAAGCTGATGCCGTAGTCGAGCCGGTGCAGCGAGCTGTCCGGCAGATGGCCCGCGAGGACCGAGAAGCCGACCGGGACCTCCGTCGCGAGCGTGGCGACGACGTGGCCGAGGAGGAAGACACCGGCGGTGCGCAGCCCGCCGATGCGCCGCTCCAGCGCGGTGAGCACCAGCAGGAAGCCGATCGCGTACGGGGACGTGATGCCGCCCGCGATCCACAGGGCGCTCGCGACCAGGACGAGGACGGGGCTGTGCGCGAGGTGCGCCACGTCGGTGCTCGACCCGTGGAGGAGCGTTTCCACCAGGTCCGGGTCGGCGTACCGCGCGAGCAGCGAGGTGGCCGCGAGCACGAGGGCGTACCCGAAGGTGAAGGGTGTGCCGGTGGGAGTGGGCAGGAGCAGCCAGGGACGGAGGCGCCGCGCGGACGCACCGGGGGCGCGGCCCTTCGCCGCCTGCTCGTGGCCCTCCCCCGGCGGGGGCCGGCGCGTCGACTGCCGCGGTATGCCGCTCAGGGTGCCCGGCGTCTCCGCGTCGGACGCGGCCCCCGCGGGCCGCACGCTCTGGTTCACGGGTGAGGCGCTCCTTCCGTCCCACCCCACCCTTTGCCCTTTTTTCGAGCGTTGTCTATGACGGGCGCCACGTGAGGTGCGTCTCACACGGCAACCCGCCGGGCTGCTCCTGCGTCGCACCCGTTCGCGTCCGGAAGACCGGAGAACCGCCCGCGGCCGGACCCCCCGTAAATATTCTGTGGGCCATGCACACCCACACCATCGCCCCCGTCGTGCTCGACCGGCGCGAGGGCCCTCACGGCGAGGTCGTCCTGCGGCGCCACGGTGAGCTGCTGCAGATCATCGCCAACGGCTGTTTCCTGATGGACACCAGCGACGGCCGCTCCGAGCGCCTGCTCGTCGACGCGGCCCGCGACGCCCTCGACGACCGCCCGTCCCCCGCCCTCCTCATCGGCGGCCTCGGCGTCGGCTTCTCCCTCGCGCACGCCGTGGCGGACCCCCGCTGGGGCCGCATCGACGTCGTCGAACGCGAGGACGCGATCATCGGCTGGCACCGCGAGGGCCCCCTCGCCGAACTCTCCGGAGTCGCCCTCGCCGACCCACGTGCGCAGATTCTTCACACAGACCTCGTCACGTACCTCTCCGGAGCCGGGGAGACACCCGCGGACACGTACGACGCGCTCTGTCTCGACATCGACAACGGCCCCGGCTGGACGGTGACGGAGGGCAACAACTCCCTTTACTCGCCTGCCGGTCTGGCCGCCTGCAAAGCCCGTCTGAACCCCGGCGGAGTGCTCGCCGTGTGGTCCGCCCAGCCGTCGTCCGCTTTCGACGACGCTCTACGGAATGCCGGATTCCAGAGGGTACGAACCGAAGAGATCCCCGTTGCCCGAGGCGTCCCGGACGTGGTCCACCTCGGCGTCAGGGCTGCGTAGCCGAGGTGCCTTCGCGACCCGTACCCTGCTGACCGAACACAAGCGATCAGTGTCAGGGGCGGGCGATGGAGCAGACACACACCTCCCAGAACGGCGCCACGGCGGCGACGCCGGGCGCCCAGCGCCGGGTGCTGGTGGTCGAGGACGACCCGACGATCGTCGACGCCATCGCCGCCCGGCTCCGTGCCGAGGGTTTTGTCGTGCAAACGGCCGGCGACGGCCCTTCGGCGGTCGACACCGCCCAGGCCTGGCAGCCCGACCTGCTGATCCTCGACATCATGCTGCCGGGCTTCGACGGCCTGGAGGTGTGCCGCCGGGTGCAGGCCCAGCGCCCCGTCCCGGTCCTCATGCTCACCGCGCGTGACGACGAGACGGACATGCTGGTCGGGCTCGGGGTCGGCGCCGACGACTACATGACCAAACCGTTCTCCATGCGCGAGCTCGCGGCCCGCGTGCACGTCCTGCTGCGCCGGGTCGAGCGGGCCGCGCTGGCCGCGACCACCCCCCGCAGCGGCATCCTGCGCCTGGGCGAACTGGAGATCGACCACGCGCAGCGGCGTGTGCGGGTGCGCAGCGAGGACGTACACCTGACGCCCACGGAGTTCGACCTGCTGGTCTGCCTGGCCAACACCCCGCGCGCCGTCCTCTCCCGCGAGCAGCTGCTCGCGGAGGTGTGGGACTGGGCCGACGCGTCCGGCACCCGCACCGTCGACAGCCACATCAAGGCACTGCGCCGGAAGATCGGGGCCGAGCGGATCCGCACGGTGCACGGCGTGGGCTACGCCCTAGAGACCCCGTCGCCGTGAGGCCGGTCCTGCCGTGAGCGGGCCCTTCGGAGAGCTGCGGCCGTTCTCCATCAAGACCAAGCTCGGCGCCCTCGTGGTCGTCTCGGTGTTCATCACCACGGGGCTGCTCCTCGTGGCCATGAAGACCAAGACCGAGCTGCGCTTCATCACCGTCTTCTCGGTGATCGCCACGCTCCTCATCACACAGTTCGTGGCGCACAGCCTCACCGCCCCGCTGGACGAGATGAACGCGGTGGCCCGCGCCGTCTCGCACGGCGACTACACGCGCCGGGCGCGCGGCGCGGACCGGCGCGACGAGCTGGGCGACGTGGCCTCCACCATCAACGCCATGGCGGACGACCTGGAGGCCCAGGACACCCAGCGCAAGGAGCTCGTCGCCAACGTCTCGCACGAGCTGCGCACCCCCATCGCGGCGCTGCGCGCGGTCCTGGAGAACGTGGTCGACGGCGTCTCCGCCGCCGACCCCGAGACGATGCGCACGGCCCTGAAGCAGACCGAGCGCCTGGGGCGGCTCGTCGAGACGCTGCTCGACCTCTCCCGCCTGGACAACGGCGTCGTGCCGCTGAAGGCCCGCCGCTTCGAGGTGTGGCCGTATCTGTCGGGCGTCCTGAAGGAGGCCAACATGGTGGCGTCCGCGCGCGCGGGCATCGCGTCGGGCTCCGGCAGTCACACGCGTACGGACGTCCATCTGCACCTCGACGTGTCGCCGCCGGAGCTGACGGCCCACGCGGACGCGGAGCGGCTCCACCAGGTCGTGGCCAACCTCATCGACAACGCGGTCAAGCACAGCCCGCCGCACGGGCGCGTGACGGTGCGGGCCCGGCGCGGCCCCTACCCCGAGTCCCTGGACCTGGAGGTGCTCGACGAGGGCCCCGGCATCCCGGAGTCGGAGTGGCACCGCGTCTTCGAGCGCTTCAACCGCGGCAGCCACGCGGGCGCTCCCGTGAAGGGCTCGGGGAACGACGGCGGGACGGGTCTCGGCCTGGCCATCGCGCGCTGGGCGGTCGATCTGCACGGCGGCCACATCGGGGTGGCCGAATCCCCTCGCGGCTGCCGCATCCAGGTCACTCTTCCGGGCCTGCCCGAGGCATGAAGTTGACGTAGGGTTCGAGTGAAAGCGATTCGAGGGTGCCGTTCCTGGGCACTCGGGGACCGCCGCCGCGCGTAGACGTCCCTCGGACGTACCCGCGCGGCCATCTGGCGTTGCGGAACCTCGCTTGTTTCCCGCCATTTACAGCGCCGAAACCACTGTTCCAGTGTGACTTACGCGACGGAAGCCGGGCCCGGTCTGCACCTCGCGGCTTCAGAGGCGTAGCCTTTATTTCCGCTGTCCATCACCTTGTGAAGCGGAAGAGGGCGGTTACCGCCGTGTCGCCACAGTCCCCCAGTAACTCGAGCATCTCGACCGACCAAGACGGGCAGGGCAAGGACCCTGCTGCTGCCTTCGGTCCCAATGAGTGGCTCGTCGACGAGATCTATCAGCAGTACCTCCAGGACCCGAATTCGGTCGACCGAGCCTGGTGGGACTTCTTCGCCGACTACAAGCCAGGGGCGGGCGCTTCCGTAGCCGCCGCCCCGGCGAAGCCGGCGGGTGACGCGGCCGCGGGGGCCGCGGCCACCACTCCCGCCGCGCCGACGGCCGAGGCCGCTCCGGCTCCGGCTCAGGCCGCTCCGGCCGAGGCCGCGCCCGCGGCGCCCGCCGCCCCGGCGGCCAAGCCCGCGGCCGCGCCGCAGGCCGCTCCCGCCGCGAAGCCGGCCGCCGCAGCTCCGGCCCCCGCCGCCAAGCCCGCCGCCGCGAAGCCCGCGGCCGCCAAGGCTGAGCCGGCGACCGAGGCTCCGGCCGGCCCCGAGTACGTGACGCTGCGCGGCCCCGCCGCCGCGGTCGCGAAGAACATGAACGCCTCGATCGAGGTCCCGACGGCGACGTCGGTCCGCGCGGTCCCGGTGAAGCTGCTCTTCGACAACCGCATCGTCATCAACAACCACCTCAAGCGCGCCCGCGGCGGGAAGATCTCCTTCACGCACCTCATCGGGTACGCGATGGTGCAGGCCATCAAGGCCATGCCGTCGATGAACTACTCCTTCCAGGAGAAGGACGGCAAGCCGACCCTGGTCAAGCCGGAGCACATCAACTTCGGCCTCGCCATCGACCTGGTGAAGCCCAACGGCGACCGCCAGCTGGTCGTCGCGGGCATCAAGAAGGCCGAGACCCTGAACTTCTTCGAGTTCTGGCAGGCCTACGAGGACATCGTCCGCCGCGCCCGTGACGGCAAGCTGGGCATGGACGACTTCACCGGTGTGACGGTCTCCCTGACCAACCCCGGCGGCCTCGGCACCGTCCACTCGGTCCCGCGCCTGATGCCCGGCCAGTCGGTCATCATGGGCGTCGGCTCCATGGACTACCCCGCGGAGTTCCAGGGCACCTCCCAGGACACCCTGAACAAGCTCGGCATCTCGAAGGTCATGACGCTCACGTCGACCTACGACCACCGGGTGATCCAGGGCGCCGCTTCGGGTGAGTTCCTGCGCATCGTCGCGAACCTCCTCCTCGGTGAGAACGAGTTCTACGACGAGATCTTCAAGGCGCTCCGGATCCCCTACGAGCCGGTCCGCTGGCTCAAGGACATCGACGCCTCGCACGACGACGACGTCACGAAGGCCGCCCGTGTCTTCGAGCTGATCCACTCCTACCGCGTCCGCGGCCACGTCATGGCCGACACGGACCCGCTGGAGTACAAGCAGCGCAAGCACCCCGACCTGGACATCACCGAGCACGGCCTCACCCTGTGGGACCTGGAGCGGGAGTTCGCGGTCGGCGGCTTCGCCGGCAAGTCGATGATGAAGCTGCGCGACGTCCTCGGCGTGCTCCGCGACTCGTACTGCCGCACCACCGGCGTCGAGTTCATGCACATCCAGGACCCGAAGCAGCGCAAGTGGCTGCAGGACCGCATCGAGCGGACCCACGCCACCAAGCCCGAGCGCGAGGAGCAGCTGCGCATCCTGCGTCGGCTGAACTCCGCGGAGGCCTTCGAGACGTTCCTCCAGACGAAGTACGTCGGCCAGAAGCGCTTCTCCCTGGAGGGCGGCGAGTCCGTCATCCCGCTGCTCGACGCCGTGCTCGACAGCGCCGCCGAGTCGCGCCTGGACGAGGTCGTCATCGGCATGGCCCACCGCGGCCGCCTGAACGTCCTCGCCAACATCGTCGGCAAGTCGTACGCCCAGATCTTCCGCGAGTTCGAGGGCAACATGGACCCCAAGTCCATGCACGGCTCCGGCGACGTGAAGTACCACCTGGGCGCCGAGGGCACCTTCACCGGCCTGGACGGCGAGCAGATCAAGGTCTCGCTGGCCGCCAACCCGTCCCACCTGGAGACGGTCGACCCGGTCATCGAGGGCATCGTCCGCGCCAAGCAGGACATCATCAACAAGGGCGGCACGGACTTCACGGTCCTGCCCGTCGCCCTGCACGGTGACGCGGCCTTCGCGGGCCAGGGTGTGGTCGCCGAGACGCTCAACATGTCGCAGCTGCGCGGCTACCGCACGGGCGGCACGGTCCACATCGTCATCAACAACCAGGTCGGCTTCACCGCCGCCCCGGAGTCGTCGCGCTCCTCCATGTACGCCACCGACGTGGCCCGCATGATCGAGGCGCCGATCTTCCACGTGAACGGCGACGACCCCGAGGCCGTCGTCCGCGTCGCCCGCCTCGCCTTCGAGTTCCGCCAGGCGTTCAACAAGGATGTGGTCATCGACCTCATCTGCTACCGCCGCCGCGGGCACAACGAGTCGGACAACCCGGCGTTCACGCAGCCGCTGATGTACGACCTGATCGACAAGAAGCGCTCGGTGCGCAAGCTCTACACCGAGTCCCTCATCGGTCGCGGCGACATCACCCTCGAAGAGGCCGAGCAGGCGCTGCAGGACTTCCAGGGCCAGCTGGAGAAGGTCTTCACCGAGGTCCGCGAGGCCGTCTCGCAGCCCGCGCAGGCCGACGTGCCCGCCCCGCAGGCCGAGTTCCCTGTGCACGTCGAGACCGCGATCTCCCGGGAGGTCGTCAAGCGGATCGCCGAGTCCCAGGTCAACATCCCCGACCGGGTCACCGTCCACCCGCGTCTGCTGCCGCAGCTGCAGCGCCGCGCGACGATGGTCGAAGAGGGCACGATCGACTGGGGCATGGGCGAGACCCTCGCCATCGGCTCGCTGCTCCTGGAGGGCACCCCGGTCCGCCTGTCGGGCCAGGACTCCCGCCGCGGCACGTTCGGCCAGCGCCACGCGGTCCTCATCGACCGCGCGACGGGCGAGGACTACACGCCGCTGATGTACCTCTCCGAGGACCAGGCGCGCTACAACGTCTACGACTCGCTCCTCTCCGAGTACGCGGTGATGGGCTTCGAGTACGGCTACTCGCTGGCCCGCCCCGAGTCCCTCGTCATGTGGGAAGCGCAGTTCGGTGACTTCGTCAACGGCGCGCAGACGGTCGTCGACGAGTACATCTCGGCCGCCGAGCAGAAGTGGAACCAGCACTCCGGTGTCACGCTGCTCCTGCCGCACGGCTACGAGGGCCAGGGCCCGGACCACTCGTCCGCCCGCATCGAGCGCTTCCTCCAGCTGTGCGCGCAGAACAACATGACGGTCGCGATGCCGACCCTCCCGTCGAACTACTTCCACCTCCTGCGGTGGCAGGTGCACAACCCGCACCACAAGCCGCTGGTGGTCTTCACCCCGAAGTCGATGCTGCGCCTCAAGGCGGCGGCCTCGAAGACGGAGGAGTTCACGACGGGCGGCTTCCGTCCGGTCATCGGCGACAGCCACGTCGAGGCGTCGGCGGTCCGCAAGGTCGTCTTCTGCTCCGGCAAGCTGTACTACGACCTGGAGGCGGAGCGCCAGAAGCGCGGCGCCGACGACACGGCGATCATCCGCATCGAGCGCCTGTACCCGCTGCCGGGTGCGGAGCTCCAGGCGGAGATCGCCAAGTACCCGAACGCCGAGAAGTACCTGTGGGCGCAGGAGGAGCCGGCGAACCAGGGCGCGTGGCCCTTCATCGCCCTCAACCTCATCGACCACCTGGACCTGGCGGTCGGCGCGGACATCCCGCACGGCGAGCGCCTGCGCCGCATCTCGCGGCCGCACAGCTCGTCCCCGGCGGTCGGCTCGGCCAAGCGTCACCAGGCCGAACAGGACCAGCTGCTCAGCGAGGTCTTCGAGGCGTAAGCCTCGCCGGTCGTACGTGGGTGGGCCCGGCCCCGAGTTCTCTGGACTCGGCGCCGGCCCACCGGCGTTCGCTCACCCTTCGCTCACCCTTCGCTCACGCTTCGCGCAGCAGGGCCGCCAGGCGGGTGATCGCGGCGTGGATCTCGTCGGCGCGGACGTAGGTGGCGCGCGGGCCGTACTCGGGCAGCAGCCGCCGGGCCTCGCGGTACTCCGTCAACGCCCGCTCCGGGTCACCGAGTTCTTCGAGGGCCTCGGCGTACGACTGGTGGGCCTCGGCGGCGAGCGACGGTTCACCGGCGGCCACGGCCGTCTCAGCCGCCTCGCGGTAGTACTCGGCCGCCCAGTGGAGCTGCGCCGACAGTCCGGTGCGGGCGAAGATCTGCGCGGCCACCTCGCCGCGCCGCAGGAGGCAGTACGCGGCGAGCACGGGGTCCGTGACGTTGCGCGCGACCGCGCCGAGGAGCCATTCGGCCTCGTGGAGGTCGGCCAGGGTCCGCTGGACGTGGAAGCGGGCGATGTACGCGTTGGCCAGCTGCATCCGGCGCTCGTCCCGGCCGGGGTCGCGCGGCGGCGTCGCGTCGACGGCCTCGCGCAGCCGGCGCACGGCGTCGTCGGTGTCCGCCACGGAGGCCGTCGCGACGCCGCGCTGAGCGAGGGCGGTGCCGAGCCGGGACATCAGCACGACCCGGCTCGGGTCGTCCCGCGCCGTCAGGGGGAGGGCGTTCGTCCAGCCCTCGATGGCCAGTTGGCGGTGGACGGGCAGGCCCGTGGCCAGGTGGCGTGCCCAGTACACGTCGGCGCCGCGCACGTGGCAGGCGAGGGTCAGCCCGTGGTCCCCGTCGGCCGCTTCGAGCGCCTCTTCCAGGGCGGTGTGGATGAGCCGCTGGCCGCCCTCGTCGGCGTCGTGGCACCAGGCGAGCTGCAGCGCCTCGGCGAGGTCCAGCCAGGCCAGGCTGCGCTCGTCGGCGGCGAACGTGCCGCGCGCGAGGGCCTCTTGCAGGTCGTCACAGGCGTCGGCGGCGATGGCGGTCCCGTCCGGCGCCCCGCGGTCACCCCCCTCCCGCGCGATCTCGCCCCGCCCCGTGCAGTGCCGCGCCAGCCGCTTGCGCAGCCGCCCCCGCAGCAGGAACCCGTCGGCCGGGTCGGGGCCGAGGGTCAGCACACCGGTGGTGTCGACGGCGCGGCGCATGAAGTCGACGTACACGTCCTGCGGCCGGGGACCGTCCACGCCGTGGCGGGGCCGCCCCAGGGTGCTGCCGTGAAAGGCGACGTCACCGAGGTCGAGGTGCCCCGCACGGGGGGCGGGCCGCTGTACGGCACCGTCCGCCCCCGCGCTCCCTGCTCTTTCCCCCGCCACCGGTCCGAGAAAGACCCCGCCGCTGAAGTCGATCCGCGGGACCGCACCCGACGCACCTCCAAAGGTGTCGGCAAGCCCCCCACGCCCGGGGCCGCCCTCCACGACCCGTCCCCCGAACACCCCGGCCGCCCCGCCCCATGGCCCCTGCCCGACCCCGGCGGCCGAGCCGGAGCCGGGGACACCACCGGGGCCCGCCCCGGAGCCCCGTCCACCCGAAGGAGCGCCCGGGTTCGGGGCGTCACCGGGTCCCGACCCGGCGCCCTGACCCACACCCTCACCACGTCCGCCGAAGGCGGGGCCGGGAGCGCCGCCTGCCCCGGACCCGTAGCCCTGTTCACCAGGAGTACCGCCGGAGTCCGGGGCCGCACCCCGACCCGGGTCGGCGTCCGAACTCGCGCCACCGACCCGCACGCCCCCCTCCACCAACCGCGCCGCCACCACCGCCAAGCGGCCCAGTGTCTCCGCCAGGGCGCGTTGGGCGGGCCAGCCCGGGTGGGACGGGTCGTCGCCGATGTGGGCGGGGATCGGGAGGAGTTCGGCTGTCGCGTCGTTCAGGAGGAGGTATTCGGCCCAGAGCGCCCCGCGCGTCCCACGGGGGCCGCGTGGCGGGCCGTCGGCGAGGCGGGCCGCCCGCACCCGCACCTCGTCGGGCAGCGCGGCCGCAACCGTGCCCGCGCGCTCCACCTCCTCGGCGATCTCCATGAGCACCGCACCGAGGAGGAGCCGGGTCTGCGGGGGCCGGTCCGCGATCGTGGCCGCGGCCCGCAGCGCCTCGCGCAGGTCAGCCACGCTGCGCCGCGCCGTCCACCGCAGGAACAGCGTCTCGCCCAGCTCGGCCAGGACGGCGTCGCGCCCCGCACCGGCCGGCGCGGCCCCGACCGCCGCCTCCAGCAGGTCGACCGCGCGGTCCAGTTCACGGGCCTGGCGCCCCTGCGCGTACCGTTCGCGGGCCGCGCGGGCCGCCACCCGCAGCGCCGTCGCGTCGCCCCCGCCGGGGTCCCGGCCGATCTCCGTCCGGGTCCTCGGGAGGAACCGCCGCAGCACCTCCCCGGAGACTTCGGCGAACGCCCGCAGGCCGGGGTGGTCGGCCTCGCCGCCGGTGCCCGGCGGCTGCGCGGGCTCCCCCGCGTCGCCGAGCAGCGCGACCGCCGTGGCGGGGAAGTTGTGGACGCTGCGGCCGAACCGCCGCTCCAGGTAGTCCGAACAGTGCTTCTGCAGCAGCCGCGCGTCGTCCGGCGCGAGGTGCCCGATGAGCTCCTCCTCGACACCGTCGAGGAACTGGTAGGCGAGCACCTCGGGGTCGTCGTCCCGCTCGCTGCGTTTCAGGAGCCCGCCGAGCAGTACCTCGGCGAGGACCTCCGGCCCGCTGCCCGCCAGCATCGCGCGCTGCACGAGCTGCATCACCGGCAGGATCGTCGGCACCGCCGACAGGTACACGGCGAGCTGCCAGGCCGCGGGCGACGCGGTGCGCCGGAACGCCCGCACCCGTTCCCTGCCGCCGACCTCCTGCCGGGCCCGCACGGGCGCGGCGGACGGCCCGTGCCCGGCCTCGGCCAGGCCGGCCGCAGCCTCCAGTGACTGCCCGGTCGCGCCCGACACGAGCTTGGCCCAGCCCTCCACGGAGGACCGGCGCAGGGCGAGCACCGGTACGGGGATGCCCCGCCGCGGCCGCCCTCGCGCGCCCCCGCCGCCCGCGGGCTCGAACTCCAGGTGTCCGGCGGGCCCCTCCCAGCGGTGCAGGTGCCCCCGCCGCGCGGGCAGGTGCGTACGCCGCCACATCCGCTGCGGCAGCGGCTGCACCACGGCGACCGGCGCGAGCGAACCCCACCGGTACAGGAGCCGCTGCATCAGGCCGCCGCGCCACATCGGTCCCGCGCAGTCGCTGAGGACGAGGGTCAGCCGGCTTCCCGTGGGGTCGCTGAGGCGCCCGGGGTCCTGGAGCGCGGCGCCGGGGCGGGCCGTCGCCGCGTACCCGGGCCGGCCGTCGGCGCCCTCGTGCAGGAACTGCACCTGCACCTCGCGGAAGGCGCCCGACCGCTCGCACACGTGGCGTAACTCGCCGAGGGCCTGCTCCCACACGACCGTCGAGGTCGACAGGTCCATCACGAGCAGCAGCCGCGCCTCGCGCCGCCGCGCGTGCCGCAGCACGGGCACCACGAGCCCGGTGTCGGCGGCCCGCTCCGCCGTGGCCTGTTCGTCGAGGTCGCGCGGCACGGGCCGGACGGGCGGCCGGTACCGCTGCAGGGGCCGCAGCGCGCGCTGCAGGGCGAGCGGGTCGGGCAGCACCGCGGCGGCGGGCACCTGCACGGGGACGCCGCCGGGCCGTTCGGGGCCGCCGCCGTCCTCGACGGGCACGACGAGGCGGGAGCGGGGCGCGGGGCGGGGCGGCGGGTGGGGTGTGGGGGCGGGTGGGGCGGGCGTCCAGTGCGGGTCGGCCTCACCGGGCGCGCCGTCGGACCGCGCGGGCCGTGCCCGGTCCGCCTCGGGGCGGCGCGCCCCGTCGCCCTCGTCCCCCTCGCCGCACGCGGCGACCTGCGCCGCGAGCCACAGCGAGTCGGCCAGCTCCCGCACGGTGGGGGCAAGTTCGGCGTCCCGCAGCCGCGCGACGAGCGCCGTGAGCGCGTCGCTCGCGGCGTCGGTGCGGTGCGGGGCTTGGGTCATGGCGTCACCGCGGCCCGCGGTCCAGGGGCCGCATGAGCAGCCCGGCGATCTCCTCGCGCCGCTCCGGCTGCTGCCGGGCGGCGTGCTGGGCGAGGAAGATGGCGTTCAGGAGCTGGTCGGTGGGGCGCAGCGCGCCGTCGGCCTCGGCGTCCGTGAACTGGTCGACGAGGTCGATGTTCGTGTCGTACGCCCCCGTCCCGAAGTGCGCGAGGACCATCGCGGCGAGCCGCTGGTCGCGGGGCGGTTCGAGGTCGAGCGGCACGCAGCGGCGCAGCAGCGGTCCGGGGAACTCGCGCTCGCGGTTGCTGGTGAGGACGACGACGGGGAAGGCGCGGCAGCGGACCCGGCCGCGGGTGACGGGCACGCGGCGGCCGTCGTCGGTGAGGACCTGCACGGTCTCCTGTCCCGGCCGGTCGGCGATCCGCTCCAGCTCGGGGATGCCGAACTCGCCCTCTTCCAGGACGTTCAGGAGGTCGTTGGGCAGGTCGATGTCGCTCTTGTCGAGCTCGTCGATGAGCAGGACGCGCGGCCGGTCGGACGCGATGAGCGCGGTGCCGAGCGGGCCGAGCCGCAGATAGCGGCCGATGTCCTCGGCGTGGTCACGGCCGAGCTGGTTGTCCTGGAGGCGGCCGATCGCGTCGTATGTGTAGAGGCCGTCCTTCAGTTCGCTGCGGCTGACGATGGCCCACTGCAGGACGCGGCCGAGTCCCAGTTCGTACGCGAGGGAGTGCGCGAGGGTGCTCTTGCCGGAGCCCGGCTCGCCGGTGACGAGGAGGGGGCGCCGCAGGTAGAGGGCGGCGTTGATGAGTTCGAGGGCCTCGGCGCCCTGCACGGACATGGGGACGTTGCTGTCGCCGAGGCGCCGGCGCGTCGCGGAGTCGATGTCCGGGACGTCGTACGGCACCGGTTCGGCGTCGAAGGCGCGCCAGGGCGGCGGCGCCGGCAGCCGTCGGATCCTGTCCGGATCCGGACCACCGACCCCTTCATAGATGAACCATCCGCTCACTGCGTGCTCCTCGTCGACGGTCGGTGGAAACGTACCCACGATCGCGCCCTCGCCACCGCGCGCGTGCCCGCGCGTGCCGCCCTCACGGCGAGTCCGCCGGCATCGTGTCCTCGGGCGGCAGCGGCCGCCGCGGGTCGTCGTACAGCAGGGCGAGGGGTTCCGCCCAGTGCCGGTCGTCCCTGCTCCTGCTGATGTCCTGCCGGATGTGCCGGATCCGGTCGGGGAGCTCGGCGACCGAGCCGAGCCGTCCGAGCAGCTGCTCCACGCCCGCGTGCAGGTCCTCGCAGGCGTCCTGGCAGCCCCGGGTGGCGTGCCCCTCGATGTGCCAGAGCACGACGCCGTGCCCGCTGCCGAGGGCGAGCCTCATGGCGTCGCGTCCGACGCCGCGCCCGGCGGGCCTGCACATCACGGGGATCACGGTGTGCGGCAGCTTCTGGAAGTGCCGGGCCTGCGGCCTGCTGTCGCGTTCGGGTACGCGCGCGGGCGCCAGTGCGCGCGCGGCGGCGACCGACCGCCAGCGGTCGTGCCAGTCGGGGTTGTCCGGATCGGCGCGGCGTGCCAGGTCGCGCAGGACGACGCGGCGCTGCGTGCCGAGCCGCTCGGTGGCGTACAGCTTCGCGATGTCGTCGAACTGCCAGCGGTGCACCTGCGTGTCGAAGTGCTCGGCGGGCAGGGCGAATTCGAGCGGAACGGGCGGTCCCTCGCCGTCCAGCCGGTGCAGCGTCCTGCCGAGGGGCGTGCGCAGCGCCTGGACGAGCTCCCCGGGCAGGAAGCCCTCTCCGGAGTAGTCCTCGGCGGCCAGTTCCGTGTCGCCGTACGCGCCCTCGTACTCCCCCTCCCCCTGGTGCTCCCCGTGGTTGACCCAGATCTGCCAGTGGAAGCGGGCGGGCGTCACGCTGATCACGGGGTCGAGCAGGACGGTGACGGTGGGGCCTTCGCCGGGGCCCGGGTAGGGCACGGCGGCGCGGTCCGGGCCGCCGGGGTCGGGGAGCAGCCCGTCGGGCAGCCGGGCGTCGGTGACCAGGGCGTGCAGGTGGACGCGGTCGTCCTCGCGGAGCCGCTCGGCGACCCAGTCCTCAAGGCGTTCCGCGTCGCCGCCGCGGCTGCGGACGTACGCGGCGACGAGCCGCAGGTAGTGCAGGAACGTCAGCGCGTCCTCGGGCAGGGCGCTGTCGTAGAGCAGTCCGTGGCCGTCGCGCCAGGTGAGCAGCGCGGGCACGGCGCCGGGCGGCCTGCGCCCCCGCACCTTGCGCACGATCTTGGCGACGGACGGCGCGGCCCCCGGGCCGGGCAGGCCTGCGAGGAGGCCGAGCGCGGCGCGGCGGTCCCTGGGGGTCCACTGGTCGGGCCCCGGGCGGCGCTCCATGCCGGGCAGCCGCTGCTGTTCGTCGATCCAGTTGTCGCCGGTGATGACGCGCGGGGCGGTGCCGTGCCAGCGGTCGTGGGCGGCCGTCACCTCGCGGTAGGCGTCGCCGAACTGGCGCAGCGCGAGCGTCGCGACGGCCATGCCGCCGTCGCGCTCCCTGCGGCGCGACTTGATGACGCCGACGACGGCGCCGGTGCGCGGGTCGAGCAGCGGGCCGCCGGAAACCCCCTTGGGGAAGGCGATGTCGGGCTTGAAGCGCAGCCCGGCGCCGTCGTCCCGGACGTTGATCTCGGCGTCGGCGCTCCAGGGCTTGGCGCCCGCGCTGCTCTCGTTCTCGTCGGGCCGGTAGCCGTACGCGACGACGTCGCCGAAGGGCCGTACGGCACGGTCGGCGAGCCATACACACTCGTGCTCCACGGCGTCGTCGAGGAGCCGGACCAGGGCGAGGTCCTCCTCGGGCGGCAGCACGGCCCGCTCGTGGTCGCCGATGAGCCAGTGCGCCAGGCGGGCCGTGACGGGAATGCCGTCGTTGAGGTCGGTGCCGCGCACGGCGAACGTCCGCCCGCGGTCCCTGGCGAGATACGGCCGCAGCACGTGGGCGCAGGTCAGCACCCACCCGGGCGCGACGAAAAATCCACTCCCCCACATGGCCGACTCCGTGCCGTGCGCGCCGTCGCCGTCCGCCGCCATGAGGTGGACGGTGGCGGCCTGCGCGAGGGCGTCGAGCCGGGGGGCGGGCTCAGGCATGCGGGGTGGCGGGGGTCGGTGGGGTGCCGGTGGTCGGCGGGGGCGCGGCGGTCGGTGGGGTCGCGGCGGTCGAAGGAGTGGCGGCGGCGTTCTGCGGGGTGCTCGCGCCACGGTCGAGCCGCCACGTCAGCGTGACCTGCACGGACGCCTTGGCCTCACCCTCGGCGAGTACGGCGATCACCTTGCCGGGCTTGGCGCTGAGCTCCACGCCGAAGGTGACGCTGGCCTCGTCGGGCCCGGCGGCCGCCGCGGCGTCGAGCACGGAGCCGCCGACGCCGCGGATCAGCTCGCCCAGCTCCTCGACCCGGGCGACGGCGGTGTCGAGCACGCCGACGTCCTCGTCGTCCTCGCCGTGGCGGCCGGACGCGCCGATCCGCGCGTGCACGACCTTCCCGCCGGGCAGTTCGATCCGCTGGACGTGTCCCGCCACTGTCCCCCGCTCTCCGCGCAGCTCACCCTTCGCCCTCGCCTACTCGGTCTGCGACGAGGGCAGTGGCCCGCATGGTTGCAGGCGCCCCTCGAACGGCGCACGAAACCGGCCAGGTGGGAGCGGCCCCCGTACGGCCTACCATGAAGCTGAAACAGCCGTTTTTGCGTCTTCGTGTAGAGGCCGTCCGCAACAGGAGCATCAGTTGTACTTCACCGACCGTGGCATCGAGGAGCTGGAGAAGCGGCGCGGCGAGGAAGAGGTCACTTTCGAGTGGCTCGCCGAACAGCTCCGCACCTTCGTGGACCTCAACCCCGACTTCGAGGTCCCGGTGGAGCGCCTGGCGACATGGCTGGCGCGTCTGGACGACGAGGACGAGGACGAGTAGTCACCCGGGCCAGGCGGCTGCCCGAGACGAGTAGTCACCAGGGCGGTCACCCGCCGAGCAGCGCGGGGGCCAGCTCCCGCCACTGCGGCAGCGGCAGGGCGGCGGGATCGGCTGTAAGCACCTGTACGCAGACGTGGTCGGCGCCCGCGTCGAGATGGGCCCGCACGCGCGCGTGGAGCACGTCGACGTCTCCGTAGGCGACGATCGCGTCGACGAGGCGGCGGCTCGGGCGTCCGCCCGCAATGTCTTCGTCGCCGAATCCCATGCGGCGCATGTTCGCCGCCTGGTGGGGGGCGCTCCCGACGTAGCCCGCCACGTGCCGCTCGGCCACCTCGTACGCCCGGTCGACGTCGGTGTCGAGGACCACGGCCTGCTCGACGCCGAGGAACGCGTTCGGCCCCATGGCCTCGCGGGCCAGTGCGGTGTGCTCGACGGGAACGAAGTACGGGTGGGCGCCCCAGGTGCGCTCGGCGGCCAGCGCCAGCATCTTCGGGCCGAGCGCGGCCAGGACTCGGCGCGGGGCGGGGTCGGGGGCGGGCCCGTGCGCCGGGGCGGCGTCCATGGAGTCCAGATAGCGGCGCATCGTCGAAAGCGCCTTCCCGCGCGCGGGAACGCGATAGCCGTCCACCTCGACGACGGCGTCGTCCACCCGGTGACCGCCGAGGCCGAGCAGATAGCGCCCCGGAAAGGCCTCGCCGAGCGTGCGCTCCGCCGCCGCCATGGCAAGCGGGTCCCGGAAGGCGATGTTGGCGATGCCCGAGGCGACGACGATGCGCCGGGTCGCGGACAGCAGCAGCCACGCCTGCCCCACGGTGTCCCGCCCGAAGGCCTCCCCGAACCAGAGGGCCCCGTAGCCCAGCTCCTCGATCTCCGCGGCGGCCTCCCGCACCCGCGTCGCGGGGTGCCCTTCGAAGGCGAAGGTCCACACCCCCACCCGCCCGAGCCCGTCCCGCGCCATGAAGCCACCGCCACCGCCACTGCCACTGCCACTGCCATTACCGCTGCCACCCACGCGCCACCCCTGCCCTTCCCCGTCACCCATCACCTATCACCGGTCCCCTATCCGGAGAACGTCTCCGTTTGACCTGGGCCACGATACGGAGAACCTCTCCGTTTGACTAGCCCCCGGCGCCGCGGCAAGCGAGGATGACCCGATGACGAACTCTCGGGGAGCCTCCGCAGACCGGCAGCCGCGCGCGGACGCACGGCGCAACCGCGAGCGGATCGTCACCGCGGCACGTGACGCGTTCGCCGAGGCCGGCCCCGAGGCATCCCTCAACGAGATCGCCCGCCGCGCGGGGGTCGGCGCCGGCACGCTCTACCGCCACTTCCCCACCCGCTCCGCGCTCCTGACCGCGGTGCTCAAGGACCGCATCGACACCCTGTGCGAACGCGCGGATGCGCTGCTCACGGCCGACTCTGCCGACGAGGCGCTGGCCGAGTGGCTGCGCGCCTTCCTGGCCCACGCGCGCGTGCATCAGGGCCTGGGGAGCGCCCTGTTGATCGAGGAGGCGGAGCGGCCGGACGCCCTGGGCTTCGACTGCCACCAGCGGATCCAGGACGCGGCACACCGGCTCCTCGCCCGGGCCCAGCACTCCGGCACGGCCCGCCCCGACCTCACAGCCCCCGACCTGCTCCAGCTGGTGGTGGGCATCGCGCTGTCAACGGCACACGCCACCGCGGACCCGTCCCAGCCGGCCCGCCTCCTCGCCCTGACCCTGGACGCGGTCCGCCGCCCTTGAGCCCATCGACTTCCCCCCACCTCCACCCATGACCGCCCCCGGACACTCACTTCAGCCCCGCGCCCGCGTCCTGTCGTACGCGAGGCCGCCGGCCCCCTGCGCCAGCAGCAGCGCGGCCGCCGCGGCCCATCCCGCGCTGCGCCGCCGCACCGCCCACACCGCCAGTGGCAGCCCGGCCGCGACCTGTGCCGCCGCCAGCGCCCGCGCCCTCGGCCCCCGCACCCAGGGCCCGAGCGGACCTTGCTCCACGGCTCCGAACTCCGCCCGCACGGCGTCCCGCCACCCGGGCCACTCGATCTGTCGGACGCCCTGCTGGACGCGCGCCACCTCGCGCAGCCGGTCGGCCGGTTCACAGGGGCCGAGGCCCGGCGGGAGGGCGAGACCCGTGCGGGTGAGGACGGCGAGGAGCCCGCGCATCCTGGCGCGCGCGTCGGCCTCCGTGTCGGGCCGGGCGAGCGCTTCGAGGGACTGCAGGTCGAGTACGGGATCGAGGCCGAGGCGCGCGGCGAACGTGCGCATCGCCTCGTCCTCCCCGAGGGGCGTCCCGTTCGCCAGCCACTCGTATCCGACGGTCCGCCGGAAGCCTGCCGCGAGGGTGTAGCCGGAGCGGTCGCCGTCCCACCACAGGGCGAGCACGGGCCAGCCGGAGCCGACGGCGAGCGCGGTGGCCCACCCGGTAAGGACCCGGTCGACGGGCTCCACACTTTCGCCGCCTTGCTCCCCTTGCAGCCACGGCTTGCCCTCGGGCACCAGCACGCTCCAGCCATGACCGGCCTCGACGAGCAGCATCCGTTCGTGGAGCAATCGGGCGACGGTCTCGACGGCGTCGGGCTCGGCCCGGCACAGCAGCAACGCACCGGCGGCTGTGGCGAACCCGGAGGAACCGGCGGAATCGGGCGAAGAGGCATGGGACGGCATGGCTCCACGCTAGGACAGATAGGCACAATCGGCGCAGATAGCTGCATAAACGCGTCCATGAGGCAGCTCGGACGGGTGGTTCACCCCGCCGGGTGTCTTGACTTCACGGATCCGCGATATATCGTGAATGGCAGAGACGCGATATGGCGCGTCGCGTCCGGCCCGCCAAGGAGGTCAGCCCATGTCCGAGTGGTCCGTCGCCGAGCCCCGGAAGCTCACGTTCGACGCCCCAGTGACAGCACTCCACGTCCGCGTGGTCAACGGCACGGTGAACGTGGTGGGCACGGACGAAGCCTCCGCCCGCCTGGAGGTCTCCGAGATCGAGGGCCCGCCCCTGCGGGTGACCCTGGAGGACGGCGTCCTCACCGTCGCCTATGACGACCTGCCCTGGAAGGGCTTCCTCAAGTGGCTCGACCGCAAGGGCTGGCGCCGCAGCGCGGTGGTCTCCCTCGCCGTGCCCTCCGCCACCGCCGTCGAGGTGGGGGTGGTCGGCGCGGGCGCCGTGATCTCCGGCATCGAGGGCCGCGCTGAGGTGAAGGGCGTCACCGGTGACACGACACTGCTCGGGCTCGCGGGCCAGGTCCGCGCGGACACGGTCTCCGGGAGCGTGGAGGCCCAGGGCGTCACCGGCGCCCTCCGCTTCAACTCCGTGTCCGGGAGCCTCACGGTCGTCGAGGCGGCGGGCCCCGCGGTCCGGGCCGACTCGGTGAGCGGCTCGATGATCGTGGACCTCGACCCGGCGGGCACCCCGACGGATGTGGCCCTGACGAGCGTGTCGGGCGAGATAGCGATCCGGTTGCCGCACCCGGCGGACGCGGAGGTCGAGGTGGACACGGCGAGCGGCGCGGTGTCGAACGCCTTCGAGGATCTGCGGGTCGGCGGACAGTGGGGCGCCAAGCGGATCACGGGACGGCTGGGCACCGGGCGCGGACGGCTCAAGGCGACGACGGTGTCCGGTTCCATCGCGCTCCTGCGCAGGCCACAGACGGAGGAAGAGCCGATGGAAGAGCCAGTGGGAGGGCCGGTGGGAGAGCCGGTGGGAGGACCGATGAGGGAAGATCCATACGACGAGGCCCCCCTGGACGTGCCCCCGGCCGACACCCACGGCCCGGCTGACGCCCCGACCGACGGCCCGACGGATGGCCCGACCGACAAGAAGGTGCTCTGACATGCCCCCCGTCTTCGCCCACGGCCGCCTGCGCCTGTACCTGCTCAAGCTGCTCGACGAGGCCCCGCGCCACGGCTATGAGGTGATCCGCCTCCTGGAGGAGCGCTTCCAGGGGCTGTACGCACCTTCGGCAGGCACGGTCTACCCCCGCCTCGCGAAGCTGGAGGCGGAGGGCCTGGTCACCCACACCACCGAGGGCGGCCGGAAGGTCTACGCCATCACGGACGCGGGCCGCGCCGAGCTGGCCGGCCGCAGCGGCGAGCTGGCCGATCTGGAACTGGAGATCCGCGAGTCGGTGGCCGAGCTCGCCGCCGAGATCCGTGACGGCGTCCAGGGCGCCGCCGGTGAGCTGCGCCGCGAGATGCGCGCCGCCGCCAAGGAGGCGCGGGCCGCGGGCGGTTCGGCCCCCGGCAAGCCGTTCCCGGACCCGAGCGACTTCTTCGACGGCACCTGGGGCGACAAGGAGAGCTGGCACCAGGCGAAGGAGGAGTTCAAGCGCGCGAGGCAGGAGTGGAAGGAGCAGGCGCGGCGCGCGAAGGACGAGAGCCGCCGGGCCCGTGAGGAGGCCCAGCGGGCCCGCCGCCAGGCCAAGGACGCCCAGGAGGAGGTCCAGCGGATCGCCAGGCGCGTGCAGGAGCAGGTGCAGGACCACTTCGCGCGGGGCGACTGGCCGACGGGCGTGCGCGAGGGCCTGACCGAACTGGCCAAGGAGTTCGGCGGTTTCGGCAAGGACTTCGCCAAGAACTTCACCACAGGCACGGAGACCGCCAACGGCACCGGCACCAAGCCCGACGCCGCCACCGGCACCGGGGCCGCCACCGGCACCGGCACCGGCCCCAAGTTCAGCACCGCCCGCGAGGACATCCCCGTGGACTACGCCCCGGACTGGGCCCGCGAGGACCTCACCGGCGACCCCGGCAGAGACCTCGACCGCCTCCTGGACCGCTTCCGCGACGACATCCGGGACGCGGCCCGCGACCACGGCGTGACGGAAGCCCAACTCCGCGAGGCCCGCCGCCACTTGTCCCAGGCGGCGGCACACATCGGAGCATCCCTGCGGACACCCGCCCGCTGACAGGTCGGAAGCCCTCGGGCCCCCGGCTTTGACCCGGGGCCCGGGGCTGCGACCTACGAGCCCGGGACTGCGGCCGGGGACGCCAGGACGTGGCACGCGCCGGTCCTGGCACTCCGGGCCTGAGGCCTGGCCCCGGGGCGTGGACCCTGACACCTCGGACTTGGAGGCCTGCGGACCCCGGCTGTGGCCTGGGGCTGAGGCCTACGATCTCGGGATTGCGGCCTGGGACGCCATGCCCCGGGCCTGAGGCCTGGCCCCGGGGCATGGCCTCGATATCTCGGGCCTCGCACCTTGAGGACCCGAGGGCCTGGCGCCCTCCGGACATCCGGGCCTCGGGACATCCGGGCCTCGGGAGCTGCTGGCCTCGGGACCTGCTGGCCTCGGGACCCCCAGGCTGAGCCCCGCGGGACGCGGCCTGCGGGGTTCCGGCACCTCGTCGGGGTCACGGCGCCCCGGCGAAGAGGACCCGCTCCAGTTCCGTGTATGTCACCCCGTGGTTCGCCAGGGCCTCCGAGGTCACCCCGGGGCGGACCGTGAGCGCCAGGAGCAAGTGGTGGCCTCCGATGACCCGGTCGCGGCGGGCGGTCGCGATGCGCAGGGACTTGATGAGGACCTCTTTGGCGTCCCGGGTGAAGGGCAGTCGGCCGAGCCAGGCCTTCAGGCCCCGGCCCTGGGCGCGCCCACCCGTGTGCGCACCGGCCAGCACCCCCGCCCCGTGCGTCTCTTCCACGCGGGCGACGATCTCCTCGACGTCGATGCCGAGGCCGGCGAGCGCTTCGGTGTCGGCCTGCGAGAGCCCGCCCCTGCGCCGCGCCTCGGCGAGGGCCCGTTCGATCGACTCGCGCCGGTCCGCCGCTCCCAGAGCGGTCAGCGCGAACGAGGCGCGGCTGGTGGCCCCCTGGTCGAGCTGCGCGAGCAGGGCGAGCAGCATGTGCCCGTCGTCGACCGCGGAGGCCCCCGCCCGCTCGGCCTGCTCGACCGCGCCAAGGACCACGGCGCGGGACTCCTCGGTGAACCGCTCGAACATCACTGCCTCCCGTACTTCTTGTGCACGGCCTGCCTGCTCACTCCGAGCTCCGCGGCGATCTCCTGCCACGACCAGCCCTGCAGGCGCGCGCTGCGCACCTGCACGGCCTCCAACTGCTCCACCAGCTTCCGCAGCGCGGTGACGGCCCGCAGACCGACCCGTGGGTCGTGATCGCCCGCGCGCTCGGCGAGATCCGTTGCTTCGGTCATGCACGTCAACTTACGTTGACATCGAGCAGGCGTCAACCCACGTTGACAGAACTCAGGGGCTTCAGACCTCCAGCACGATCTTGCCGAACAGGTCGCCGGATTCCAGTCGTTCGAAGCCCTCGCGGGCCCGGTCCAGGGGCAGTACCTCGTCGATCACCGGCCGGACGCCCGTGGCCGCGCAGAACGCCAGCAGGTCCTCCAGCTCGTCCTTGGTGCCCATGGTCGAGCCGACGACCTTCAGTTCCAAGAAGAAGATGCGGGTGAGTTCGGCGTGCGAGGGCCGGTCGCCGCTCGTCGCCCCCGAGATGACCAGCGTGCCGCCGGGCTTCAGCGACTTGACGGAGTGGGACCAGGTCGCCGCGCCCACCGTCTCGATGACGGCGTCCACCCGCTCCGGGAGCCGCGCGCCCGACTCGACCGCCTCCACCGCGCCCAGCTCAAGCGCGCGCTTGCGCTTGGCCTCGTCCCGGCTCGTGGCGAAGACCCGCAGCCCGGCGGCCCTGCCGAGGACGATCGCGGCCGTGGCGACGCCGCCGCCCGCGCCCTGCACGAGGACCGAGTCCCCGGGCCGTACACCGGCGTTGGTGAACAGCATGCGGTAGGCGGTCAGCCACGCGGTCGGCAGGCAGGCCGCCTCCGCGAAGGAGAGCTCCTTCGGCTTGGGCAGGACGTTCCAGGTGGGGACGGCGACGCGTTCGGCGAAGGTCCCCTGGTACTTCTCCGTGAGGATGGAGCGGCCCTCGCGGGGCCCGACGCCGTGCCCCGTCTGTCCGATGACGGAGTGGAGGACGACCTCGTTGCCGTCCTCGTCGATCCCGGCGGCGTCGCAGCCGAGGATCATCGGCAGCTTCTCCTCGGGCAGGCCGACCCCGCGCAGGGACCAGAGATCGTGGTGGTTGAGAGAGGCGGCTTTGACGTTCACGGTCGACCAGCCGGAGCGCGCCTCGGGGGCGGGCCGCTCCCCCAACTCAAGGCCGTCGAGCGGCTGGTCACGGTCGATACGAGCAGCGTAGGCAGCGAACATGAGGCGACCCTAGGCGTGACCGCCGCCCCGGCGGAACCACGTACGGCTGTGACACGCACCGCGCCCCCTGCCGCACGGTGTGGCACGCACCGCGCCCCCTGCCGCACGGCGTGGCACGGCAGGGGGCGCGTCGGTTCGCGTGGCAACGGGTCAGCTGCGGGCCACGCCCTCCGCCCGGGCGGCGGCGGCGACCGCGGCCGTCACGGCCGGGGCGACCCGCTCGTCGAACGGCGACGGGATCACGTAGTCCGCGGAGAGCTCGTCCCCGACGACGTCCGCGAGGGCGTCGGCAGCGGCGATCTTCATGCCCTCGGTGATGCGGGAGGCCCGCACCTGGAGCGCGCCCGCGAAGATGCCGGGGAAGGCCAGCACGTTGTTGATCTGGTTCGGGTAGTCCGAACGGCCGGTCGCGACCACGGCCGCGTACTTGTGCGCGACGTCCGGGTGCACCTCGGGGTTCGGGTTGGCCATGGCGAACACGAAGGAGTCGGGCGCCATGGAGGCGACGGCCGGCTCGGGGACCGTGCCGCCCGAGACGCCGATGAACACGTCGGCACCGTCGAGGGCGGCCTCCAGCGAACCGCTGATCCCGGCCTTGTTGGTCAGCTCGGCGAGCTCCCGCTTGACCGGGGTGAGGTCGTCCCGGTCCCGGCTCACGATGCCCTTGCGGTCCGCGACCGCCACGTCGCCCAGCCCCGCTTCGAGCAGGAACTTGGCGATGGCGACACCGGCCGCGCCGGCGCCGGAGATCACCGCGCGCAGTTCACCGAGCGTGCGCCCGGTCAGCTTCGCCGCGTTCCGCAGCGCGGCGAGCGTCACGACGGCCGTGCCGTGCTGGTCGTCGTGGAAGACGGGAATGTCGAGCCGCTCCTGGAGCTTGCGCTCGATCTCGAAGCACCGCGGTGCCGAGATGTCCTCCAGGTTGACGCCACCGAAGGAGGGGGCGAGCCGCACCACCGTCTCGACGATCTCGTCGGCGTCCGTGGTCGCGAGCGCGAGCGGCACCGCGTCGACGCCGCCGAACTGCTTGAACAGGATGGCCTTGCCCTCCATCACGGGGAGGGAGGCCTCGGCGCCGATGTCCCCGAGACCGAGCACCGCGGTCCCGTCGGTCACCACGGCGACGACATTGGATTTCCACGTGTAGTCGTGGACGAGCTCCGGCCGCTCGGCGATCGCGCTGCACACCTTCGCGACGCCGGGCGTGTAAGCCAGGGACAGGTCGTCCTTGTCGCGGACCGGCACGGTGGCCTGCACGGCCATCTTGCCTCCGCGGTGCAGCGCAAACGCCGGATCGAAGGGCTCGGCCGCACCCGCGGGGCCCTCATGATCCGTACTGCTGTCGCTGCGAGGATTGACGATCTCCGCTGCCACTTGTCTGACCCCTTAAGTCTTATTCATCAGTTGAGGGTGTCCACTCCCGGTTGAGAAGTGGGCGGGCACCGCGTCCGTTCCCCGCCTGTCGGCGGGGGGAGGTACGGACACGCGGGCGCGCCGCACACGCGCCCTGAGCCCCGGATGAGGGGTGTAGCCAACCTTTGTACCCGAAGGCGGCGGGCCCGGGCGAGTGACATTGGTTGCAGCATGGTCCGCAGACGTCCCTCAAGGCCGGGACGAGTGGCACTGGGAAAAAGGGATCTCGCACCGTCTCGCGACATCTCGTGGCGCCTCACGGCATCTCACCGCGTCCACAAACAACCCGATGTCCGAATTCTCCGAATAGTGCGCTCCATAGGGCGCTCAGGGAGTCGGAGAGTCCACATTCCGAGATTCAGCGGATATCGATCGGTTAACGGCGATTCGCTCCCACCCCGATACGCCCTTGCCGTACCGGGATGTTGGCTTTCGAGGCTCGCCCGTTATCCGATTTTGACATCTCCGGCACCCAGAATCGGACGGTCCGAATGGCAAGATGCCGTCATCACACGAGGTCGCGACACCCGAAGGTGTGTGCCCGACCCATCGGCAACTCCCTCATCCGCCGGAGGACCCACCATGACCGCACGCTCCATTTGTCGTAAGACCGCAGCGAAGTCCGCGAAGTCCCGGATTGCGGTGGTCGGCACGATCGCGGTCGTCGGTTCGCTGCTGCTTTCCGGCTGCGGCGACCAGACCAACGACAAGGAGAGCGACACGGTCAGCAACGCCCCGCTCGCCGACAAGCTGCCCAAGGACATCCGCGACAAGGGCGTCATCAAGGTCGGGTCCGACATCGCCTACCCGCCGGTCGAGTTCAAGGACAAGTCCGGCAACACCGTCGGCATCGACCCCGACCTGGGCGAGGCGCTGGGCAAGCAGCTCGGTGTGAAGTTCGAGTTCGAGAACGGCACCTTCGACACCCTCCTCGGCGGTCTGCGCTCCAAGCGCTACCAGATCGCGATGTCGGCCATGACCGACACCAAGAACCGTCAGGAAGGCATCGACGAGGAGACCGGCAAGAAGGTCGGCGACGGCGTCGACTTCGTCGACTACTTCACGGCGGGCGTCTCGATCTACACCAAGAAGGGCGACGACCAGGGCATCAAGACCTGGGCGGACCTCTGCGGCAAGAAGATCGTGGTCCAGCGCGGCACCGTCTCGCACGACCTGGCCAAGGCCGAGTCGAAGAAGTGCAAGGGCGGCAAGAAGATCTCGATCGAGCAGTTCGACAACGACCAGCAGGCCCAGACCCGGCTGCGCTCCGGCGGCGCCGACGCGGGTTCGTCCGACTTCCCGGTCGCCGCGTACGCGGTGAAGACGTCGGGCGGCGGCAAGGACTTCCAGCTGGTCGGCGAGCAGGTCGAGGCGGCTCCGTACGGCATCGCCGTCTCCAAGAAGAACCCCGAGCTGCGCGACGCGATCCAGGCCGCGCTGAACGCGATCATCAAGAACGGCGACTACGAAAAGATCATCAAGAAGTGGGGCGTCGAGGACGGCGCGGTCGAGGAAGCCAAGATCAACGGCGGCAAGTGACCCCGCCCCTCCCCCTCCCAGTCGCTGAAAGGCCACTCACGTGACCCCAGACATCTCCAAGAAGGGCCCGGCGGACGACGTCCCCACGGCCCGCCCGGCGGAGGCCATCAAGGCCATCCCGGTCCGGCACTTCGGCCGTTACATCGCCGCGGTCCTGGCGATCGGCGTGCTCGCCTCGATCGTCTACGCCTTCTCGCAGGGCGACATCAACTGGGGCGCGATCCCCGACAACTTCTTCGACGAGCGCATCCTCAAGGGTGTCCGCGAGACGCTGATCCTCACCTTCCTCTCGATGCTCATCGGCGTCGTCGGCGGTGTGATCCTCTCGGTCATGCGCCTGTCGAAGAACCCGGTGACCTCGTCGATCGCCTGGTTCTACATCTGGTTCTTCCGCGGTACGCCGGTCCTGGTCCAGCTCTTCGTCTGGTTCAACCTCGGCTTCGTCTTCGACTACATCAACCTCGGCCCGGTCTACAAGGACGAGTGGTCGGACTTCATGACGCCGTTCCTGACGGCGCTGCTCGGCCTCGGCCTCAACGAAGCCGCGTACATGGCGGAGATCTGCCGCGCCGGCCTGCTCTCGGTCGACGAGGGCCAGACCGAGGCGTCGCACGCGCTCGGCATGAGCCACAACAAGACGCTGCGCCGCGTCGTACTGCCGCAGGCGATGCGCGTCGTCGTGCCGCCGACCGGCAACGAGTTCATCAACATGCTGAAGACGACGTCGCTGGTCGCCGCCGTCCAGTACTACGAGCTCCTCAAGTACGCCCAGGACATCGGCACGTCGTCCGGCGCGACGGTGGAGACGCTGCTGCTTGCCGCCTGCTGGTACCTGATCATGACGTCGATCCTCAGCGTCGGACAGTTCTACCTGGAGCGCTACTACGCGCGCGGTTCGTCGCGCTCGCTGCCCGCCACGCCGTGGCAGAAGATCAAGGCCAACATGCTGTCCCTCAACAGCCCGCGGGGAGGCACCGCATGACCGCCATGGTGAAGTCCGAAGGCGTCCACAAGTCCTTCGGCAACGTAGAGGTCCTCAAGGGCATCGACCTGGAGGTCGAGTCGGGTGAGGTCTTCTGCCTCATCGGCCCGTCCGGCTCCGGCAAGTCGACGTTCCTGCGCTGCATCAACCACCTGGAGAAGATCAACGCCGGCCGGCTGTACGTCGACGGGGAGCTGGTCGGCTATCGCCAGAAGGGCGACAAGCTGTACGAGCTGAAGGACAGCGAGGTCGCCCTGAAGCGCCGGGACATCGGCATGGTCTTCCAGCGCTTCAACCTCTTCCCGCACATGACGGCGCTGGAGAACGTCATGGAGGCGCCGGTCCAGGTCAAGGGCATCGCGAAGGCCGAGGCGCGGGAGCGCGCGGGCCAGCTCCTGGAGCGCGTCGGCCTCGCCGACAAGGCGGGCAACTACCCGTCGCAGCTCTCCGGCGGCCAGCAGCAGCGTGTGGCGATCGCCCGCGCGCTGGCGATGGACCCGAAGCTGATGCTGTTCGACGAGCCGACGTCGGCGCTCGACCCCGAGCTGGTCGGTGACGTGCTCGACGTGATGCGCGACCTCGCGGAGACCGGCATGACGATGATCGTCGTCACGCACGAGATGGGCTTCGCCCGTGAGGTCGGCGACAGCCTGGTCTTCATGGACGGCGGCGTGGTGGTCGAGTCCGGCAACCCGCGGGACGTCCTGACGAACCCGCAACAGGAACGCACGCAGTCGTTCCTGTCGAAGGTGCTCTAGCGCTTCGCTGGGTGAGCCGATCGCCGAAGGGGCCGGTACGGATTCCGTACCGGCCCCTTCGGCGCGCCCGGCGTCCTACTTCAGACCAAGGACCACCGCGTCCGAGGGCGAAGCCCAGACGGGACGCGCCTCGGCGAATCCGGCCTCACGAAGGGTGCGGGCATGCCACTCGGCGGAGGGCATGTCCCCGTCCGCGTGCTCCCCGTAGATCTCGAACCGCTTGGCGGTGGGGCCTGCCAGGACCGGGTCCTGCGCGGCCAGCTGCCACCACTCCTTCCAGTCGAGAACGCCCTCGGCCTTCTCGCGGTCCATGCGGCGGTGCCTCAGCGCGCTCTCCGCGGCGTTGATGCGGGGCGTCGCCGGGTCGGGCATGTGGTCGGCGTTCATGAAGACGCCGCCGTCGCGGACGAGTCCGGCGACCTGGCCGTAGAGCGCGGCGAGGGGCTCGCTGAACAGCCAGTGCAGGGCGGTGGCGGTGAGCACGGCGTCGTACGAGTCGTGCGGGAGCGCTGCGGTCCAGTCGGGGTCCTTGAGGTCGGCGGTGACGAAGGTGACCCGGTCGTCCCCGGCGAAGGTGCCCTCGGCGATGGTGAGCAGCGCGGGGTCGAGGTCGACGCCGACGCTGGTCGCGTCCGGGAACCTCTTGAGCAGCCGGTCCGTAATACTTCCCGTACCGCACGCCAGATCGAGGACGCGCGGCGCGGTGCCGACCACGGCCTCGACCATGTCGAGCATGATCCGGAACCGCTCCTCGCGGTCGGGAAGGTACCACTGCTGCTGCCGGTCCCAGCTGTCCTGCCAGGCGCGCCAGTCGGTGCCGAGCGTGGCGCCGGTCCCGGCCCCCGTTTCCGTCATCAGAAACCCTCCACTACGTAAGACACGTCATACCCGTAATACCCTGGTACCGCAATCGGCCATTACCGGCCGGTGGGAATGACCCTAGCCCGCCCCCGTAAGGACTACAAGTGGAACTGGCCTATTACTCGGACTACGCCGTACGCCTGGTCAACAGCGAGGAGCCGGGCCGCAACAAGGACGCGCTGACGTCCGTGGAGGCGATCAGGGAGCTGTTCGGGCCGAGCACGCAGATGGCTCGCCGCGCGACGGACGCCGACGTCACGCGCTTCCGTTCCGTGCGGGCCAGGCTCCGGGCGGTCTTCGAGGCGGCCGATGGCGGCGACGAGACCCTCTCCGTCGACCTGCTGAACTCACTGCTCCTGGAGTTCCCCGTCAGCCCGCAGATCTCGGGCCACGACCACCGGGACGACGACGACCGCCCCCTGTGGCACCTGCACCTGGCGGACCACCCCTCGAACGCGACGGCCGGGTACGCCGCGATCGCCGCGATGGGCCTCGCCTTCCACCTCACCGAGCACGGCGTGGACCGCCTCGGCCTGTGCGAGGCGGCGCCGTGCCGCAACGCCTACCTCGACACGTCCACCAACCGCTCCCGGCGCTACTGCTCGGACCGCTGCGCGACCCGCGCCAACGTCGCCGCCTACCGCGCCCGGAAGCGCCTGGAGACCGAGCGGTCCGCCGCCACCGGCCGCACCGCGCCCAGCGCCCAGCGCACCAGCGCGAACGGCGAGCGGCGGCCGGGCGCGGGCGGCCGGTAGCGGAAGCGCACCTTGCCGAGGACGAGCTCCTCGGGGACGACGCCGTAGTCCGTGCTGTCGCCGCCCGCGAACGCGTTGTCGCCGAGCACCCACCAGCCGTCCCCGCGCCGCTCCTTGGCCCGCTTGACCACCAACAGATCCTGCTGGAAGGGGTGGCACAGGATCACCACGTCACCCGGACGCACCCGTGCCCCCCACTGCACGAGCAGCCGGTCCCCGTGGTGCAGCGTCGGCACCATCGAAGGGCCCGTCACCTCCGCGGCACCCCACGGCACGACGGCCCTCCCGCGCTCGCTCTCCTGCGACAGCTCCGGCATCACCGGCACCTCCCCGGTCCTATCCTCCACCAGTCCCAGTCTGACCCTGGACTTTTGTCCTAAGCCCAAGGGGGCACTCGCGAAAACACGTCTCTCACGGAGTAATGTCCCACCTGAGAAGACGATCACGAGGAGGACAGCAACATGCTTTCCCGCCTGTTTGCCCCCAAGGTGAAGGTCAGCGCCCACTGCGACCTGCCCTGCGGCGTGTACGACCCGGCCCAGGCCCGCATCGAGGCCGAGTCGGTCAAGGCCGTGCAGGAGAAGATGGCCGCCAACGACGACGCGCACTTCCAGGCGCGCGCCGTGGTCATCAAGGAGCAGCGCGCCGAGCTCGCGAAGCACCACGTCTCGGTGCTCTGGAGCGACTACTTCAAGCCCCCGCACTTCGAGAAGTACCCGGAGCTGCACCAGCTGGTCAACGACACCCTCAAGGCCCTCTCGGCCGCGAAGGCGTCGACGGACCCGGCCACGGGCCAGAAGGCGCTGGACTACATCGCCCAGATCGACAAGATCTTCTGGGAGACGAAGAAGGCCTGACGCACCGCGTCGGACCTCTTCACGCTTCGTCCGACAGCACCCGGCATCCGCGCGGAGCCGGGTGCTGTCGGCGTTTCACGGGGTCAGTGCGTGCGCCGGGGGCGGGCGATGCCCACGTCGTACGCGAGGATCGTGGCCTGGACGCGGTCGCGCAGGCCGAGCTTGCCGAGCACCGCGTTGACGTGCGACTTCACCGTGCCGATGGTCACGCCCAGCGCCGTCCCTATCTCCGCGTTCGTGTGTCCCGCGGCCACCAGGGTCAGGACCTCGCGCTCGCGGGGTGTGAGGGCGTCGAGGAGTTCGGGGTCCGGTGCGGGGGCCGTGCCGGCGAACGCGTCGATGAGGCGGCGGGTCACGGTGGGGGCGAGCATCGCGTCGCCCGCGGCGACGATGCGGATGCCGGCGAGGAGTTCCTCCGGCCGCGCGTCCTTCAGGAGGAAACCGGAGGCGCCGGCGCGCAGGGCGTCGTGGACGTAGGCGTCCTGGTCGAACGTGGTCAGGACGAGGACGCGCGGGGTGGACGTGTCGGCCGCCGACGTGAGCAGACGGGTCGCCGTCAGGCCGTCCATGCCCGGCATGCGGATGTCCATCAGGACGACGTCCGGGGTGAGTTCGGCCGCGAGCCGTACCGCCCGGGCGCCGTCCTCCGCCTCGGCCACCACGTGCAGGTCAGGCTCCGCATCGACGATCGCCGCGAAGCCGGCGCGGACGACCGCCTGGTCGTCGACGACCATCACTCGGGTGGGGGTGCGTTCGGGCTCGGTGTCGATGAGCTCTCTCCTTCGGGCTTTCGGCTGCGGCCTCACACTGTCTGACGTGCGGTCGGCATGTCGGGTGCCGCTGCTGTCGGCTGCGGCTCCCGTACATCGCCGGGTCCCGTCACTTCTCTCAGCTGCGCCAGCAGGTCCCGCATCGACGACAGGGCTGCCCGGGCCCCGGCCGCGACGCCGGGCAGGTCGCCCGCCTCCGCCCGCGCGACCACCGCGCCGGCGTGGCGCAGGACCTCCCCGCGCAGTTCCGCGGCGATGCGGCGGCGCTCCTCGTGCGCCTCGGCGACGGCCGACCACACCGTCGCGGTGAGGGCGTGGTCCTCCCAGGCCCTGACGCGTTCGCGCCGGGTCCGTACGACCGCGCCGAGGCCCCAGAGCGCGGCCATCGGCGCCAGGAAGAACACGCTGAGCACGGCGCACAGGAAGAGGAGGAGTCCGGAGCCGCCGTCCTCCTCCAGGTTCGCGATGCCGTCGGCCGACGCGAGGGCGATCGAGGTCAGGGACAGACCGACCGCCGCCAACCCCGCCGCGAGCCACGTGACGCGCGCCGGACCGGCGAACGCCCCCACCGCGTACACCGCCACGCACTCCGCGACGCCACCCGCCATCACCAGGCACAGCGCCACAGCGGGCGACAGCAGCCCGAACGCGAGGCCGAGCGGCCCGAGCAGAGCCGTGGCGAGGACCGCGCACAGCACCGCCCAGGGAGCCCGGCGCCGCCACAGCAACGGGAGCGCGTGCGCGACGGCGGGCACGAGGGCGAGGGCGGCCGCAGCGGGCTCCTCGACGAGAACCGCGAAGACCGGCAACGTGCCCACGGCAAGGGCAACCGCCACGTCGGACAGATCCAGGCCACGCAGGGCGGGATGATTTACGGCCCGGCGGCGCAGGGCCCCCGTGCCGCGCGGAAGCCGGGCCCACACCGACCACCCCGGACCACCCGCCCCCGCCGCGGCCACCGCCGGCCCGCCATCGAGCACCGCCGCCCGCATACCCGCCGTGCCGCGCGGAAGCCGAGCACCCACCGACCAACCGGGGCCATCCCCCCGCGGTCCGGCCGTCGGCGGCATGCCGTCGAGCGCCATCGCCCGTATATCCGCCGTGCCGCGCGGAAGCCGGGCCCGTACCGACCAACCGGGGCCGTCCGGTCGCGGGCCGGTCGTCAGTGTGCCGTTGAGGGCCGCCGCTCGTTCTCGCATGCCTGTCGTGCCGCGGCCGGAGCCGAGGTTCTGGCGGGCGGGTGTCGCGGCCGCGGCGCCGTCGTCCTCGATGGTGAGGTCCACCGGGCCGTCGGGCTCCGTGGCGTGGATGTGGACGCGTACCGTCGCTCCGGGGGCGTACCGGAGGGCGTTGGTGAGGGCCTCGCGGACGATGCCGAAGGCCGCGTCGGCGACCGGTCCCGTCAGCGCGGCCAGGTCCGGCGCCACGTCCACGGCGGGGCGTGGGCCCAGGCGGGCGAAGCCGGCGGCCAGTTCGGCGACGCGGTCCGCCAGGGCGCTTTCCTCGTCCGCCGCCGCCGTCCGCATCAGCGTGACCAAGCGGTGCAGCGCCGTCAGGGTGTCGCGCCCGGACTCGGCCGCGAATTTCAGGGCCTGCGCGGTGAGTTCGGGGCGGCGGTCGGCGAGCCGCAGCGCGGCGTCCGCGGTGACCACGACCGAGGTGAGGTGGTGGGCGCTGACGTCGTGCAGTTCGCGGGCGAGCCGTTCGCGTTCGGTGAGGGCGGCGCGGGCCCGTTCGGACTCGGCCCGCGCAAGCTCCCGGGCGGCGGCCCGGCGTCCGGCGAGCCAGCGGCGGCGGCTGCGGCCGAGGCCCGCGACGGTCAGGAAGAGCACGCAGTTGACCGCGGTCTCGCCGGCGGCCTCGACCGCCGAGTCGAGCAGCAGGGCCGAACGCCCCGCCTCGCAGACGGCGAGGGCCGAGCCGACGACGGCGACCGTCCGCCCACAGCAGCGCACCGCGACCGAGAACAGGGCGACCAGCAGGCTCAACGCGTGCAGGAGCGTCGCGTCCTCCGGCAGGAGCAGACAGGCGATGAGGGCGGCCTCGACGGTGACGGCCGAGGCCACCGGGCGGTGGCGGCGCACACCGAGCGCCGCGGTGATCACGACCGCGGCGGTGAACGCCGCCACAAGCTGTCCCGCCCCGACCGGCTCGTCCTCGCGCAGCGCGCGGCCCGGCCAGTAGGCCAGCTGCTGGATCGCCAGCAGGACGGGCAGCAGCCAGTTACGTATCCGGTCCATATCGGGCACGATGATACGGAGGGGGACGCGACCGCCCCGGAGCGGTTCGTGCGCGACCGCGTCTATCCCTGGTTGGAGAGCGGAATCGTGCGGGCGGCCGACGTCCGGGCCCCGCGGCGCCGGAATGCTGGTGGGCATGACGACGATGCCCCACCCGCCCTACGTGCCGGTCCCGCCCGCCCCCGTACCGCCGCTCCCCTACCACCGCCTCGCCCTGGCCACCGGCCGGCACCGCTGGTGGCGCCCGCTGGCCGGCACCTGCCTGGTGCTGGGCGGCACCGTCGTCGTCATGATGCTGGTGCTGCTCGGCGGCGAGATCGCGGGAGCGGTCCTGGACCGGCCCGTCGACAAGGACGGGTTCCACGTCTGGGGCGGCATCGGCGAGACGGGGCAGGGTCTGCTGTCGCTCGCCCTGGTCACCCCCGTGGTGTTCCTCGCCGCGCGCTGGGCGCAGCGGCGCCCGGCGGGCACCCTGTCGTCGGTGGCCGGACGGCTGCGGTGGCGCTGGCTCGGGCGGTGCGCGGCCGTGGGGCTGCCGCTGGTCACCGCTTCGCTGGGCGTCATGCTGCTGCTGCCCGAGGAGTCGGGCGGCGGCACGGACGGCGTGGAGTGGGCCGGTGTGCCGGACTTCCTGCTCGGCCTCGCGATGGTGTGCGTGCTCGTGCCGTTCCAGGCGTCGGCCGAGGAGTACGCGTTCCGGGGCTGGCTCGTCCAGGCGGTCGGTGCCTGGTGCCGCTCGCCGTGGGTGGCGATCGTGCCGCAGGCCCTGCTGTTCGCCGCTGCGCACGGCTGGGGCACGCCGTGGGGCTTCGCGGACCTCGTGGTGTTCGGCGTGGTCGCGGGCCTGCTGACGGTCCGTACGGGCGGCCTGGAGGCGGCGATCGGCCTGCACGTGCTCAACAACCTGCTGGCGATGGGCGTATCGGCCGCGATCGCCGGCGCCCTCGCCTCCGACGAGACGGCCGCCGACATGGACGGGATGTCGGTGGCCGTCGACGTGGCGATGCTCTGCGCGTACGCGGCGATCGTGCTGTGGCTGGCGGGGCGGCACCGGATCGCGACGGAGGCCACGGGGACCTCTGGGGCCTAAATCGGTTGCCGCCTGCTGCTGCCGCCTGCTGCACTGGCGGGAGCCGGCGAGAGCCCGGCGGAGTCTGCGGAGGAGAAGGAAATGCGGCGTTCGTGCATGTCCCACGCGAAAGGAATCGCCACTTCTCCCGAGGACATGACGCCACGTGCATTCAGCTGCCCCGCACACTCTGAACCTGGGCGTTCTCGCCCACATCGACGCCGGTAAGACCAGCCTGACCGAGCGGCTCCTGCACGCCGCCGGTGTCATCGACGAGGTCGGCCGCGTCGACGACGGAACCACCCGGACCGACACCCTCGCCCTGGAACGACAGCGCGGCATCACCATCAAGTCCGCCGTCGTCTCCTTCTCCATCGGCGGCACGGCCGTCAACCTGATCGACACCCCCGGCCACCCGGACTTCATCGCCGAGGTGGAGCGGGTCCTGAGCGTGCTCGACGGCGCCGTGCTCGTGGTGTCCGCCGTGGAGGGCGTCCAGGCGCAGACCCGCGTCCTGCTGCGGACGCTGCGCCGGCTGCGCATCCCCACGCTGATCTTCGTGAACAAGGCGGACCGCCGCGGCGCCCGCTGCGAGGGCGTGCTGCGGCACATCGCGGAACGGCTGACCCCCGACATCGTCCCGATGGGCACGGTCTCCGGGCTCGGCACGCGCGAAGCCGCCTTCACCCCGTACACCGGCGGGAGCGCCGGGGCCGGCGGCTTCACCGCCCGGCTTGCCGAGCTGCTCGCCGGGCACGACGACGCGCTCCTCTCGGCGTACGTCGACGACGCGGCATCCCTCTCGTACGACCGTCTCCGCGCCGAACTGGCCCGGCAGACCCGGAGTGCGCTCGTGCACCCGGTCTTCTTCGGGTCGGCGGTGACGGGGGTGGGTGTCCGTGAACTGATCGACGGCATCCGGGAGTTCCTGCCCTCCTCGGCCGGCGACGCCGAAGGGCCCGTCTCCGGGAGCGTGTTCAAGGTCGAGCGGGGCGCGGCCGGGGAGAAGATCGCGTACGTACGCGTGTTCACGGGCACGGTCCGCACGCGCGATCGCCTGGAACTCCGTAGTGGTGGTGACGGCGGGGTGGTCCGCGAGGGCAAGGTCACGGCCGTCAGCGTCTTCGACCAGGGCTCGGACGTGCGGCGCCAGGAGGTCCGCGCGGGGCGGATCGGCAAGCTGTGGGGGCTGGGGGACGTCCGGATCGGGGACGTGCTCGGCGTACCGCGCGAGGGCGTCGGGCCCAGCAGCCGTTTCTTCGCGCCGCCGACCCTGGAGACGGTCGTCACCCCGCTGCGCCCCGCCGACCGCGGCGCCCTGCACCTCGCGCTCACGCAGCTCGCCGAGCAGGACCCGCTGATCGATCTGCGGCAGGACGACATCCGCCAGGAGGTGTCGGTCTCGCTCTACGGCGAGGTCCAGAAGGAGGTCGTCCAGGCGACGCTCGCCGAGGACTTCGGGCTCGACGTCTCCTTCCGGGAGACCACGACGATCTGCGTGGAGCGGGTCGCAGGCACCGGCTCGGCGTTCGAGATCATCGACAAGGACCCCAATCCGTTCCTCGCCACGGTCGGGCTGCGGGTGGCGCCCGCACCGGTCGGCGCCGGGGTGGAGTTCCGGCTCGGGGTCGAGCTCGGGTCGATGCCGTACGCGTTCTTCAGGGCCGTCGAGGAGACGGTCGGGGAGACGCTGCACCAGGGCCTGCACGGCTGGCGGATCCCCGACTGCACGGTGACGATGACGCACGCCGGCTACTGGCCGCGCCAGAGCCACGCCCACGGCACGTTCGACAAGAGCATGTCCAGCACCGCCGGGGACTTCCGGAACCTGACGCCGCTGGTCCTGATGGACGCGCTGCGGGAGGCGGGCACGGTGGTGCACGAGCCGATGCACCGCTTCCGGCTCGACGTGCCCGCCGACACGGTCGGGGCGGTCCTGCCCGTCCTCGCCCGGCTGCGCGCCGTCCCGCACTCCCCGACGGCGGACGGAGCTTCGTACCGCCTGGAAGGGGACATCCCCGCGCAGCAGGTGCACGCGCTGGAGCAGCTGCTGCCCGGACTCACGCGCGGCGAGGGCGAGTTGGAGTCCGCCTTCGACCACTACGAGCCGGTGCGCGGCGGCACGGTACCGAGGCGCGCGCGGACGGACCACGATCCGCTCCACCGCAAGGACTACCTGCTGCGGGTGGTGCGCCGGACCGGCAGTGCGGCCCGGTGATGTCTCAGGCGTCCGTCAGGGACCGGGTCAGGTGCCGCAGCCGCTCGCGGTCCGCGATGATGTCGATCTCCACGATCCTGCCGTCCACGACCGTGAAGGCGCCGAGCGAGACCGCCTCGCCGCCGGGGAGCCCGACCAGGCCGGGGAGGCCGTTGACGAGCACCATGTGCTGGTCCGCGGCGCCCCGTGCGAACATCGCCGCCTGTCCTGCCACCGCCGCGGCGCCCCGCACCACCTTCGAGAGGCCGGAGGACAGTTCGCCGGTGTCGGCGCGCAGCACGACGTCCGGGTCGAGGAGTTCGAGGAGCGCGTCGAAGTCGCCGGCGCGCGTGGCCGCCATCCACGCCTCGACGACCTCGCGCTGCTTGGCGACATCGGTCTCCGCCGCGGGCGCCGAACCCCGCACGCGGCGGCGGGCCCGGCTCGCCAGCTGCCGGGTCGTCGCCGCCGAACGCTCCACGACGGGCGCGATGTCGTCGAAGGGCACGGCGAACATGTCGTGCAGGACGAACGCGAGGCGTTCGGCGGGCGCCAGCGTGTCGAGTACGACGAGGAGCGCGAGGCCCACCGAGTCGGCGAGCAGCACCTCCTGCTCGGGGTCGGCCGTGTCGACGCGCGTCACGACCGGGTCCGGGACGTGCGTCTCGCCGTAGGCCCGCAGGGACGCGTCCAGGGAGTCCTCGCGCCGGGACTTCCGTGAGCGCAGCAGGTCGAGGCAGATACGGCCGACGACGGTGGTCAGCCAGCCGCCCAGGTTCCGCACCTCCCCCGCCTCCGGCCCCGCCGCGGTGCGGCTCAGCCGGAACCAGGCCTCCTGCACCGCGTCCTCGGACTCGCTCAGTGAGCCGAGCATGCGGTACGCGACCGCGTTCAGGCGAGGCCGGTGCTCCTCGAACCGTGCTGCCAGGGCGACTTGGGCCGAACCGTTCCCGTCCATCCCGCCATTGAACAGGAGGCTCAGGCGACCCGGTCCGCCGCCCTGGGTTCGCCGGCCGGGGCGGTCGGTCCTGGCCTGCGCATGAGGAGGACCGAGACGATTCCGAGGACCGCCGCGCACAGCGTGGAGCCGATCGTGATGGCGGCGAACCCGCCGCGCGAGGCGTCGTCGGCGTCGCCCGCGAAGCTGGCGAAGAGCGAGCCGAAGAGCGAGACCGCGATGGCCTCGCTGCCCAGGCGGACCGTGTTGATCCAGCCCGCCCCCATCCCCGCCTCCTCCGCCGGTACGTGCGCGAGCGCCTCACCGTCGACGAGCCCCGCCTGCAGTCCGAACCCGATGCCGACGACGACCATCGGCAGTGTCATCCAGGCGAGCCCGGGAGCGGCGGTCGCACCCGCGAGGACGAGGCCCGCCACCAGCAGGCCGATGCTCCACGTGAAGATGGTGTGGGCGGGTGTGCCGCGGGCGGTCAGGCGGGCGGCGATCAGCGGGGCGACCAGGACGGGCAGGGTCAGGAACATGAGGTACGCGCCGCTGGCGCCGGCCGACGCGCCGTAGGCGCCCTGGAAGAACACCGGGAGGTAGGCGACCGCGTTGGTGAAGGTGAACGACGCCACCGCGACCACCAGCGTGATGCCGGAGAAGCGCCTGCTGCGCAGGGTGCGCAGGCTCAGGAGCGGGTTGGGCGCGGTGGACTCGCGCCAGGCGAACAGGCCGTAGCAGCCGATGCCGAGAGCGGTGCAGAGCAGGAAGGGCGGTGAGGCCCAGCCCGTCGCCGAGCCGAGGGCGAGGCCGCCGAGCGTGACGGTGGTCGCCGTGCAGAACAGCACCGCCCCCGGCCAGTCGATGCGGGCCGCGCGCCGCTTCCCGTGGGCGGCGGCGCGGCGGATCAGCGGCATGCCCGCGCAGGCGACGACCAGGCAGGCCAGCTGGAAGCCGTAGACGAGGCGCCAGCCGGAGAGCTGGGTGAGCAGCCCGCACAGGGACGGGCCGAACGCGAGCGACAGGCCCGCGACCGACCCGAGGAGGGCGAAGGCGCGGGTGCGGCGTTCGCCCTCGAAGTGGGACGAGACGACGGCCGTGCCCACCGAGAAGACCGCTCCGGCCCCCGCGCCGGCCAGCAACCGGGCCCCGTCCAGGACCCAGTAGTCGCCGGCGACGAGGCTGAGCGCGGAGCCCGCGCCGAACGTGAGCAGTCCGAAGAACAGTGCCTGCCAGCGCCCGATGATGTCGGCGACGGAGCCCCAGACGAGGGTCGAGCAGGCGAACGTCAGGTTGTATCCGTTGAGGACCCACTGCTCGCCCACCGACGAGCTGCCCAGGTCGTCCGCGATGTCGCCGAGGGACACGGCGGTGCCGGACACGGACAGCGGGACGGTGAAGATCGCGAGCAGGATGACGGGCATGAGCAGGCGGGTGCCGGGCGCCGGAGCGCCCGGCCGGTGGTCAGGCGCGGACGTCATCGGAGACCCGGCACTCGTCGAGGAAGTCGACGATGTGGCCGAACACGTCGAGCGCGGCGTTGCGGCCGATGAACGCGTCCAGGTGGCCGTAGCCGGGCACCTCCACGTACCGGACGTCCATCTCGGGGTAGCGGCGCTTCAGGACGTCGTGGCAGATCTCGTTCGAGTCGTACCAGAAGCGGTTGTCGCTGCCGGAGAGCAGCATCAGCGGGGTGTCGAACGAGCCCGCCTCGTCGAGGGCGTTCTTCGGCAGGGCGTCGTAGCGGCCGTCGCCGTCGTTGTACCGCATCATCGTGTGCGCCAGTTCGATGCTGCGCAGGTGCGGCAGGATCCACATCGGCACCGTGCCGTACAGGTCGGCGAGGCGGTCGTGGGTGACGTCGTCGAGGTTGTCGTGCTCGAAGAGCGATCCGCCGACACCCCACGAGTCGTTGTGCAGGATCTGGCAGTTGGGGTCCTTGCACTCGGCGCCCAGCGACACCTCGGCGAAGATCAGCGAGTGCTTCGACCACATGCCGACCTTCTTGAAGTCGGTGGGGATGTTGACGAAGCGGGAGCGCAGCAGCTCCCCGCCGAAGTGCAGGCGGGCCCGCGTCTTCCAGGACATCTTCGGGGTGAGGAAGACGCCCTGCGCGACGACGCCGGAGAGACCGGGCACCAGGCCGGCGGCCATGCTCAGCGACAGGCACATCGCGCCGATGCAGTGGGCCACGACGAGGAGTTCGCGTCCGTCGATACGTTCCTTGATCAGCGACACCGCTTCGGGGATGTCGTAGAGCGCCACGTCGTCGAAGGTGTAGCGGACCCGGCCCTCGTTGTACGGCAGCCGACAGCTGCCCCGCCAGTCGAGGAGCCACGGTTCGTAGCCCGCGTCGAGCAGGACGTCCACGAGGTTGCGGGTCTCGGGCAGCGTGAACATGTCGGCCGACGCGGTCAGTCCGTGCAGGATCAGGACGACCGGGCGGTCGGTGGAGCCGTCCTCGGGGGCGACGCGGGTGAGGCCGAGCCGGGTGCCGTCGGAGGCGGTGAAGGGGATGTCCTCGACGCGGTCGCCGAGTGCGTGGTGGAGGGGCCTCAGCGGCGTCATCGGGTCTGCTCCCTTTTGATCATCAGCTTCCTGATCTTGCGTTGCAGCTTGTCCTGGTCCCGGTCGATGGCGTCCTTGCGCAGGTCGAGGAGTTCGGCGACGGCGCGCAGGGACGGCTCGGCGAGGCCCATGCCGACCTGCACGAAGAACCAGGAGAGCCAGGCGAGTTTGGCGAGGCGCTGCTCCTGCGAGGTGAGGCGCGGGTCGACCTCGATGCCGTCGATCTGGTCGGGCACGTAGCTCTTGCCGGGGACCTTGACGACACCGGCGAGGCTCGCGGGTTCGTTCTCGCGGCCGATGGTGACGTCGATGGTGCGGGTCTGCTTCCAGAAGTCGCGGCTGGCGCGGGCCGTCTTCCAGCCCTCCAGCCACCAGCGGCCGCCGTCGCGGTCCACGAGGACGAGGCGGTAGCGCAGCAGCGGATGATCACTTCCGTGCCGCAGCGGCACGCCCTCGTCGGGGCGGACCCAGATCTCGCCCGCCTCCACGGTCAGCGGCTCCGGGTGCAGCCGCTCGCAGAACACCTCACCGCGGACGTCGATCTTCCGGTGGCGTACGACCTGGTACATGCTGGCGATGGAGAGGGTCAGCGCCATCCTGCACCTGGCGTCGCGGTCCGCTCCGACCGGCCCGACGCGCCCCTTGGTGCGCTCACGGAACTGCAGGTAGGGCGGGTCTTCGCGACTCGGCAGCCGGGCGACGCCGTCCTTGGCCATCCGCTCGAACGCCTTCAACTGCGCCTGCGAGCCGTACCGTTCGGCCTCCGGCAGCCGGTGCCGCGCGACGAAGCGGTCGGTGCGCTCCGAGCCCGCCTCCGGGCCGAACATCAGCGCCTCGAAGAGCTTCATGGCGGTGGGGCTGCGCAGGATGCGGATGAGGAAGTCGAGCTCGGGCACGGGGTCGGCGGCGTGCCGCTCGATGAGGTCGTCGCGCCAGTCGCGCCAGTTGGCCACCCGGACGTTCATGCCGGCCAGCTTCATGTCCTTGACCAGCTGAGGCAGGGTCTCGGCGCGGCCGGTGACGTTGTAGTTCTGGCCCCACGCCTTGGGGTCGAAGACCACGGCGGCCGTCACCTTGCTGATCCAGTCGACCGGCGCGAGGTTCATGAACTTGAAGGCGGGCACGGTCCGGTACCGGGAGAACGCGCCGATCAGCCCGGTGCTGAGGTCACGCGGGTTGTACACGCCGGTGCGGGTGTGGCCGCCGATCGCGCCGGGCCGCAGGAACGTGACGGTGAGCCCGTGCTCGCGGGCGCGCCGCAGCACGGCTTCCGCCGCCCACTTCGACTTGTCGTAGCCGGCGAAGAGCCGGTCGATGTGGGCCACCGGGTCGTCCTCGCCCATCTTCTCGATGCCGACCTCGTTGAAGACGGCGACCGAGGAGATGTGGTGCAGCGGTTTGGCGCGTCCCGTCATCGCCAGCTCGGCGAGTGCCAGCGGGCCGAGCACGTTGGTCTGGCGCAGGGAGGGGTAGCCGCGCAGGAAGTCGACGGCGGCGGCGACGTTGACGATCGAGTCGAGGTCCCGGGCGAGCCCCTCCCACACGTCCCGCGCCAGCCCGAGGAACGGTTGCCGCAGGTCGGCGGCGAGCACGGTGACCCTGCGCCGGACCTCGGCGGTCCACGGCTGGTCGAAACTCGCGAGCGCGTCGGCGAGCCGCCGCTCCGCCGCGGCGTCGTCGGCCGCACGCACCAGGCACACCACGTGGGCGTCACCCTGCCGCAGCAGGTCGAGCAGGAGGTGACTCCCGAGGTACCCGGTGGCACCGGTGAGCAGGATGTGGCGGGGCGGCACCGGGTCCGCCTGCCGGCTGAACGGCAGCCGGTCGGCGAGCGCGAGGTCGGCGAGGATCGCCTCCAGATCCTCGTGGACGGCGCCGCCTTCCGCGGCGGGGATTATGACGGGGGGGATGGAGGGGGTGGGGGTGGGAGTGAAGGTGGGGGTGGTCGTCGTGGGGGCTGTGGGGGTCGCGGGTGCGGAGGCCCCGGCCGCAGGGGATCCGGGCGCGGAGGCCCCGGGCACGGAGGCCACGGAGTCGGGGGTCCCGGCCGCGGGGGCCCCCGACCCGAAGGCCCCGGCCGCAGGGGTCCCAGCCGCAGGGGTCCCCGATACGGAGGACCCGGCCGCGGGGATTCCGGACACCGGGGACCCGGCCGCGGAGATCCCGGGCGCGGGGGCCCCGGGCGCGGGTGACGCCGTCGTGGGCAGGCCCAGGGCCTTGGCCCAGCGCTGGGCCAGGCGCCGCGGGCGGGCGTCGGCGAAGACGTCGTCGAGGGTCAGCTGTACGTCGAGCTCCCGCGCCATCAGCGCGACGAGTTCGACGGCGTCGACGGAGGACAGACCGGCGTCGAACAGGTCCGTCTCGGAGTCGGGCGCGCCGCCGGGCAGGAAGCGGGCGGCACGGGCCGCGATGTCCGCGGCGACTTCCGCGACGGTCCGCGCGGACCGGCCGCCGGTGGCCTCGGCGGCCTGCGCGGGTCCCGCGGGATGGTCAGGCCCCGCGACATGGGCAGGCCCCGCGGGGTGCGCGAGACCCGCAGCGCTCACGGGCGCCGCAGCACTCCCAGGCGCCACGGAACTCGCGGGCGTCGTAGGACTCGCAGGCCCCACGGAACCCGCGGGCACCGCAGCATTCCCCGGCCCCGCTGCACTCACGGGCGCCGCAGCACCCGCAGGCCCCCCGGAACCCGCGGGCTCCGCAGCACTCCCCGGCCCCGCAGGACTCGCAGGCCCCGGAGGCGTCGTCGCCCCGGTGGACGGCTGCGTGGTGGCAGGTCCGGGCGGGGGCTTCCGGAAGTGGGACAGGAGGTTGGCTGCCGCGCTGCGGCCGGGCGCGTGACGCTCGATCGCCTCCTCCTCGGGTCGCCGGTTGACACTGCGGTTGCGACTCGTGCCGCTGGCCGCCTCAGGCATTGCTGTCCTCCGCTGCAGGATCGGATGCGGGGTCCCAGGAACGGAACTCCCGAAGGTGTGCGAGCCCCACCGCCGTCTCCAGGCGGGGTGCGTCGACGTCGCCGCCGCCGAGGCGGGACACGAGGCGTCGGGCGGGAATGTTGCGGGGCGTGTGGTCGGCGATCAGGCGCACCGTGGTGCAGCCGTGGGCCTCGGCGCGGTCGGCGAGCCACTGCAGCAGCCGGTCCTCGACGCCCCGGCCGAGCACGCGGCAGCTCATCATCCAGGCGACGACTTCGAGCGCGTCACCGTCGACGGTGACGGCCAGGACGCCGATCTGCCCGTACGCGCCGAAGCGGTCCCGTGCGGTCGCCGTCCACACCTCGCCGCTCTGCCGCAGCCGCGCCAGTTCGGCGTCGTCCAGGGGGCGGGGCCGCAGGTTGAACTGGTTGGTGCGCCTGCTGAGCTGGACGGTGCGCTCGGCGGTCTCCTCGTTCACCGGCTCGATGTCCAGTTCGAGCCGGAGGTTCGCCAGGAACTCGGCGAAGCCGAGCTGGGCCCTGGCCTCGTCGCGCACCTGCTCCTGCCGGTAGAAGTCGGCCCTGGCGGAGTCCTCCGCCGTCGCGGCCCGCGGCACCATCGGCCACAACCGGTGGACGAACGCGGCGAGTTCGTCGGCGCTCGGGCAGGTGAGGCAGAGCACCTCCGGCAACTGGGCGCGGACCCCCGCGATTTCGACGGGGTTGTCGTCGAGGAAGAGGAAGCTGTCGAGGCCGAGCCGGAGTTCGTCGGCGATCCTGACGATCCGGGTCCACTTGGGTTCCCAGGCGGCGGAGATCGCGGCGAAGTGCTCGCGGCGCAGCGGGCTGTCGGGCCGGTCGAGGATGCGGTGGACGGTCTCCTCGTCGTTGTTGGAGACCATGGCGAGCAGCACGCCCGCCTCCCGCCACTGCAGCAGCCGGGCGGCAAGCAGGGCGCGGCCCCCGGTGAAGTCGACGTTCTCGGGGCCGACTTCGCCCGCGATGCCGCTCCACAGCGTCTCGTCGCCGTCGACGACGATCACCTTGGGTGCCCGCCGGCGTACCTGCTGGAATACGTCGGCGAGGCGCAGCGCCACCAGTGCCTGGAACTCGTCCTGGAACGGCAGGTGGGCCATCGCGTCGGTGTGGGCGTCGAACACGTCCGCCACCGGGTAGTCGTCGCCGGTCCAGGTGTCCGAGGGCAGGACGGCGATGCCGGGGACCTCCGCGAGGTGCCGCGTCACCCGCTGTTCCCAGTTCCGGAGGCGTCCGTCGTCGGCGCTCTCGGGCAGGAAGGCGACGACGAGCGGCTTGCGGGTGCGCTCGGCGAGGGAGCGCAGCGCGGCCGGGTACTCGTCGGCGAGCTGGTCGAGCAGCGCGTGCTCCGGCCCGCTGCCGTCGTCCGTGAAGCGGGTGAGGTCGCCGGGCCGCAGCAGGACGAGTCCGACGGCCGTCGACGTTTGGACGAACACGCTGCCCGGGTCGTGCAGGCTCGCGAGGACCTGGTGGTACGGCGCCTCCGCCACGTCGAAGGGCCCGCCCTCGACCCCGGCGTCCCGCACGGCGAAGGACAGCATGGCCGGGAGGTTGCCGAGGGCGAAGGTCGCGGCGAGGGCGATCCGGGGAGTCGGGGCAGCGGTGGGCCCGGGTTCAGTGGTGAGTGCGGGTTCAGTGGCGAGTGCGGGTTCAGTGGTCAGTGCGGGTTCATCCGTGAGCACCGCTGCGGCGGCCGGTGCGGCCCGCCTCGCCGGTGTCGTCGCGTCCGTCGCGAACTGTTCCGCGAGGCGCAGGAATTCCTCGGCGAGCGACGCGCAGGACGCGTCGTCGAGTACGTCGGTGTTGTACTCCAGGCCGACCTTCCCGAGGCCCGGCATCACCGTCACCATCAGGTCGAGGTCGGAGTAGCCGGTGCCCGCAGGGACGATGTGCAGGCCCTCCGCCGCTCCGGCCTGCGGCGGCATGTAATTGAAGTAGACCTCGACGAGCGGCGCGTCCTTGCGGTACAGGCCTTCCTGCACGAGCGCGGACATCGCGTCGAAGAACGTGACGCCGCGCTCCAGGACCCGGCTGAGCCGGCTGTCGGTGCGCCGGAGGACGTCCTCGGCGGTGTCGTCGGCGTCGACCTGCGCGGCGTACGGGATCGGCAGTCCGAAGTAGCCGACGGCGTCGAGCGCCGACACGTGCATGCGGGTGTCCACGGGGACCGCGAGGACGAACCGGTCCCGGTCGCGCAGCCGCGCGAGGTGCGCGGTCAGCGCGCCGAGCCAGAACGCGGCGGGCGTGATGCCGAGCCCCTTGGCCCCGCTCTCCACCCGCTCCTGGAGCTCCCGCGGCAGCTCGGCGAGGTGCATGGCCGAGCGGTACGACCGCTGCGCGGGGCGCGGCGCGGCGAGTTCCAGGTCGAGCCGCCCGGCCCCGGCGAAGTCCGCACGCCAGTCCTGGGCGCTCGGGGCGCTCGGGGTGCTCTGGGCGCGCAGCAGCAGGTCGATGTCGCGGTTGGTGACCTCGGCGGGCGGCTGTGCCCCGGCGAGCCCCGCGCCCAGGCCGTGCGCCACGAGCATGAGCGAGGCCAGGTCGGAGACGGCGTGGTGCGCGCCGAACACGAGGACCTGCTCGCCGGACGGGTGCGCGAGCAGCTCGAACCGCCACAGCGGGGCCGTGGCCAGGTCGAACGGCGGCTCCATCAGCGCGCACAGCCGCTCGTCCACGTCGGTGTCCTCGGCGACGTCGGACCACCGCAGCAGGTCGCCGTCGAGGGAGCGGCGTACCTCCAACTGCTGTACGCCGTCGGTGTCCTGGACGATCGCGGTGCGCAGCGCGGCGTGCCGGGCGGCCAGCGAGGTGATGACCTCGGCGAGCCGCTCCGGGGTGGTCGGCGTGGTGAGGCGCACGGCGAGCCCGATGTGGTGGGTGACGCCGGGCGTGCCGTGCTGTTCGGCACGGAGGAGGCGTACGACGTCGCGGGTGGCCGGGTGGCGTACGACGTCGTCGACGATCTCGGCGCCCACCGCGGCGTCCGCACTCTCCGGAGCGGCCTCGGCGGCCCCTTCCGCGCCCGCGATCAGCTGGTCGGCGATGGAGTCCACGCTGGCGCCGTTGAACAGCGAGGCGATCGGCAGGGACTGGCCGAAATCGGCCTCGATCAGGCTGCGGATCTGCATGGCCATCACGGAGTCGAGGCCCTGCCCGACGAGTGCCGCGCCGGCGTCGAGCTCCTCGGTGCCGAAGCCCATCGTCGCCGCGAACCGGTACCGCAGCCGGTCGACGACCGCGTCCCGCGAGTCGAGGGAGAGCCGTCCGCCGGCGTCCGCCGGGCGTCCCTTGCGGGACCCGGCGAGACGGCGGCGCGGCGGGTACAGGCCCGCGAGGAGCGGGGGCAGCAGCGCCGGTTCGGTGGCGCGCAGGACGGGTTCGTTGAGGGCGGCCGCGAGGAGCAGCGCGTCGTCCGCGTCGCGAGTGAGCGCCGCGTCCAGGAGCCCGAGCCCCTGCTCGGTGGAGAGCGCGGCGATGCCCCCGCGGTTGATGCGCTCCAGGTCGGCGTCGCCGAGGTGTCCGGTCATGCCGGTGGCCTCCGCCCACAGCCCCCAGGCCAGGGAGAGTCCGGGCAGTCCGGTCCTGCGGCGCTGCTGCATCAGCGCGTCGAGGAACGCGTTGGCGGCGGCGTAGCCGGCCTGGCCCGCGCCGCCGAGGACGCCGGCGAGGGAGGAGAAGGCGATGAAGGCGGAGAGCTCCGTGCCCTCGGTGAGCGTGTGCAGGTTCCAGACGGCGTCGGACTTCGGCCGCAGCACCGCGTTCAGGCCGTCCGCGTCGATGGACTCGACGACGGCGTCACGGAGGATGCCCGCCGCGTGGACGACGGCGGTCAGCGGATACTCCTGCGGCAGTTGACGCAGTACGCGGGCCAGCTGCTCGCGGTCCGCGGCGTCGCAGGCGACGACGGTGACCCGGGCTCCCGCGGCGGTGAGTTCGTCGCTCAGGGCGGCCACGCCGTCGCCCGCGGGGCCGCGCCGGGACAGCAGGAGGAGGTGCCGGGCGCCGAGCCGGGCGGCGTGCCGGGCGACCTGCGCGCCGAGGCCGCTCGTACCGCCGGTGATGAGGACGGTGCCCGTGCCGAGGGCTGCGCCGGGGACTGCACCGGGGGCCGCTTGGGCGTCCTCGGCGCGGAGGGACGGCACGTACGGCTTGCCGCCCCTGAGCGCCAGTTCGGGCGCGCCGGAGCGCAGGACGTCCGCGAGGGTGCCCTGGCCGAGCCCGTCGGTGCCGGTGCCCTCGCCGGCTCCGGAGTCGACATCGGTGTCCACGAGGATGACGCGGCCCGGGTTCTCCGCGCGGGCTGCCCTGGCGAGGCCCCACACGGAGGCCTGGGCGAGGTCGAGCGCGGCGTCGGGCGCCTCGGCTCCGGTGAGCACGGCGTGCCGGGTGAGCACGACCAGGCGGGCCGGGGCGGGCCGGTCCCGCGCCAGCCACTCCTGCATCCGGGCCAGGGTGTCGTGGAGGACGGTCCGCGCGCGGGCCGCGTCGTCGGCGGTGGAGCTCGTGCCCGCGATGGCGCTGACGTCGATGACCGTGACGTCCGAGGTCTCCGTCCCCGCCGGGGCCGTTCCGCCGGCATCCGCCGCCTGCGGCGCCCAGGTGAGGGAAAGCAGCGCCTGCGTGCTGCTGTCCGGCGTGGCGAGATCGCCGGCGGCCACCGGGCGTACGAGGAGGGAGTCGATGCGCGCGACCGGCGTACCGGACGGGTCGGCCGCCTCCACCGTGAACGTGTCGCCACCGGTGGGCACGATGCGTACGCGCACCTCGTCGGCGCCCCGGCTGTGCAGGGTCACCGAGCCGAAGGAGAACGGCAGCGGCGTGGCGCCTTCGAGCCCGTCCACGGCCGCGGCCTGCAGTGCGGCGTCGAGGAGGGCGGGGTGCGCGCCGAAGCGCCGCGCCTCCTCCGCCTGCCGGCCGGGCAGGGCGACCTGCGCGAGGATCTCGCCGTCGAGCCGCCATACGTCGGACAGGCCCTGGAACGCGGGACCGTACTCCAGGCCCGCGTCCGCCATCGTGTCGTAGTGCGCGGCGGCGTCCAGCCGTTCGGCGCCCGCGGGCGGCCAGGCGGCGCCGTACAGCGGGTTGCCGGCGGTGTCCGCCGTCGTGCCGCCGGTGGTCAGGATGGCGGACGCGTGCCGGGTCCACGCTCCGGAACCGTCGGACCGGCGGGGCCGGGCGTAGATGTCGAGGGCGCGCCCGGCGCCGTCCGCGCCGCCCACCTGCACCTGGACGTCGACCTCGCCCTGTTCGGGCAGCCGCAGCGGCGCGGTCAGCGTCAGCTCACGCACCGTGTCGCAGCCCACCTCGTCGGCGGCGCGCAGGGCCAGCTCGACGAAGGCGGTGCCGGGCAGGATGACCGTGCCGAAGACCGCGTGGTCCGCGAGCCAGGGCTGGGCGGCGCGCGACAGGCGTCCGGTGAGGACGACGTCGTCGCTGTCGGCGAGCCGGACGGCGGCGCCGAGCAGCGGATGCCGTACGGCTTCCAGGCCCGCGGAGCCGACGTCGGCGGAGGCGGCCGCGGCGGGCTGCCAGTACCGGCGGCGCTGGAAGGCGTACGTCGGCAGCTCGACGAGCCGGCCACCCGCCACCCACGGCGACCAGTCCACGTCGACGCCCGCGACGAACACCTCGGCGAGGCCGCGGAGCAGCTGTGCCTTCTCGTCCTCGTTGCGCCGGAGCGTGCCGACGGCGGTCACGCCCTTCGTACGAAGGTGATCGGCGTTCTGCACGACGGCGCCGAGGAGCACGGGGTGCGGGCTGGCCTCGACGAAGGCACGATGCCCGGCCTCCAGGAGGTGGTGCAGGGCAGCATCGAAGCGGACGGTCTGACGAAGATTGGTGAACCAGTACTCCGCGTCCATCACCGCCGTGTCGACCACATCGCCCGTGACGGTGGAGAACAGCGGCACCTGCCCACTGCGAGGCTCGATCTCCCCGAGCACCTCCAGCAGCTCATCGCGCAGATCCTCGACCTGCGGCGAGTGCGAGGCGTAATCCACCGCGATCCGCCGCACCTGCACACCATCGGCCTCACACGCGGCCATGAAGGCATCCAGCTCGCCCGGCGAACCCGACAC